>DKLZ01000075.1:0-883 GCA_002455955.1 Dehalococcoidia bacterium UBA6627 | reverse complement strand
CGCTCGCCCGATTCAGGGTAGTTGGATGATGAGTGACAAAGGGCGATCATTGTCTAAGTCGTTAAGTGTTACTGATGTTATTGATTTGACTTGAACAAACGTGTTAGATCGGTCACCTCTAGTCTCACCCAGTACCATCCATAAACTTGTCAACATGGTGTTTTCAATTCTGACGACGATCATAAGCGGTTTCATAATGGGAATCGCGGATATGGTGCCGGGAGTCTCGGGCGGTACCATCGCGCTCGTTCTTGGATTCTATGAGCGTCTGATCGCTTCGATTAAGGCTGGTAGTTCGGCTCTAGCTATGTTCGCTCGTTTCAAGGTGAGGGCCGGGTTTAAGTGGCTTTTGGAGGTTGAGTGGAGATTCCTTCTACCTTTGTTAGCCGGTATAGGATTTGCTGTAGTCATGCTCTCGAATCTCCTCAAGATCCAACTTGAGGAACATCCGATTGAGATCGCTGCACTATTTCTCGGTTTGATACTCAGTTCAATTATCGTCGCATGGAGACTCATCGAGAATCGTGACTGGACCCGACTGATGGTGATGGTCACGGTAGGTGCGGTTTTGTTCGTGCTAATCGGTCTCCGCGATGGTATTTCCGATGCCGGGGTACATCAGGCAGATGATCCCACGGCATGGATGTTTTTGTTGTCAGGTTCTGCTGCGATCTGTGCGATGATTCTCCCAGGTATCAGCGGGTCTCTGATGCTGGTCATGCTAGGTATGTATCGACCTGTGTTGGATGCAGTGACTGATCGAGAACTCGATTCACTCTTGGTGTTTCTAACAGGAGCTGTGATCGGGCTTGCGCTATTCGCGCAGTTGCTTTACCACTTACTCGATCGACACCGGGATACAGTAATAGCTGGTTTAATCGGG
>DKLZ01000070.1 GCA_002455955.1 Dehalococcoidia bacterium UBA6627 | reverse complement strand
TATCGAGCCATTCGTCCGCCTCCGATTGAGATCTAAATAGAGGAATTGATCGGGTAAGGCACACCTTCGAGCTGCCGCTCTCGCCATGGAAGATGCTCCTTCTCATGGCGTTCGGCAAACTCAGGTAACACCTGTGTCCCGAATAACTCGATCGCTTCCATAATGTGCTCGTGTTTGCGAGCACCACATTGCGCATTGAAAACCATAATGTCTGTATGTGCGTCTTCGTAACGCTTGATGTTCTTTCGAATGCTATCGGGTGCTCCAATAGCCGAACCGCTGCGAGCTGCACGAAACAGTGCTCGTGACATTTCCTCTTCTGGTTCAGACTTGGCGATCTGTTGCTCGGTCATTAGTTTTGCTTCTCGGAGTTGAGTGCGCCCATCCTTCTGCTCCTGAGGCAGTGAATCGAAGACTCGGTGGATATTGGTGATTCCAGGCTGATGCTCATCGATTAATCGAGCGCCACTCTCAGCTCGCTGCGTACCGCGGGTCGTTGAATAGTATCCAAGCGAGTAACTGAAGAAGCCTGGTCCATTCGCACTACGTCGGACAGCCTCCTCGTCGGTCTTTGCGGACATGAACTGATTAAGGACGAGCAACCCAGGGTTGATCGCCTCGCCGATCGGAAAACATTCTTCGCGAATAAGCCGATAATATTCCTCAACACGAATAGCCGTCTCTTCAGGAGTCTCGAATCCAAAGCCCAAACTACCGATACCAAAACGAGCCGCGAGGAGAGTAGTCTCACGACGAGACGCAGCGACCCAAAGAGGTGGATGCGGCTTCTGCATTGGCTTAGGAATCACATTGCGTGCTGGCATGGAGAAATGCTCGCCGTCATAACCAGCGTATGGTGTCGAAGACATCATCCTTACACATTCGCGTGTCCCCTCTTCCCACATCGACTTCTTAAGAGACCGCTCTACACGAAAGCCTCCCAGTTCAGCCATCGAAGTGCCTTCACCTGTTCCGAATTCCACACGACCACCACTGATCACATCGAGAGAAGAGATACGCTCCGCAACTCGCGCTGGATGGTTAATAGCGGGTGGCATCTGTACTACACCATGCCCAAGGCGGATTTGTTTCGTCGTCCTAGCCAATCCAGCCAACATGATTTCCGGCGACGTGGAATGGGCATACTCCTCGAGAAAGTGATGCTCGACAAAGAAGACATAGTCGTAACCGAGACGATCAGCTAATTCCACCTGTTCGAACATCTCTTCAAAAAGGCGTGTCTCGGCATCAGGATCCCAAGTTTCAGCATCGAGTGGTCGTGGCAACTGCAACTCGTAAAATAGACCAAACTTCATCTTCGTCTCCTCGAACATCTCCCGATGTCGTGCTTATACACTGACCATGCCAAATACTACTGCACCGAAAGAATGGACCATTATCCGTGAATTACAACACGTAGCCAGCGCGATTACATCATCAAACGCTCTGACGTATGCTGCGCGCTCTCGTCCCGAACAGACGCAGGCACTAACAAACGCTTATCTTCACAATAGTCGGAGGGACGACCGATGAACTCATTACGCAGGATGATCGAACAGCCCGATCCGGTAGTGGCGACTCTGGTCTCGAATCCTCTCATGGCTCGATTAGCCGAACGTGCTGGTTTTGAGGCACTCTACCTCGGAGGTGGAATGCTCGGATATTCAAAGGTCGTACTCGAAGCAAATTTAAACATCAGCGAATTAGTTCAAGCTGGAATCGATATTCGAACAATCAGTGACCTACCTCTAATCCTCGATGGTGCCACTGGCTTCGGTGATCCGATGCATATGCATCGGACGATCACCATGGCTGAAGCATCTGGATTTTCGGCGATCGAGATCGAAGACCAACTAGTCCCGAAGAGAGCACATCATCATGTAGGAATCGAACACATGATCCCGACTCAGTTGATGGCAGCAAAGATCCGGGAAGCCTGCGCCGCAAGGCGATCTGAAGAGTTCCTCATTATCGCGAGAACCAACGGAATCCGATCGACGGATTTCGAGGACGCCATCGAGCGTGCTGCAACCTATAAGGATGCAGGTGCCGATCTCCTGATGCTCGGACCACGTAATCAAACGGACATCCGTGCTATCGCTGACCGCTTGGATGGACCGTTCCAGATACTCGTACCTGCAGAAGGGATAAGCATCTTTGAGATGACAAAAGCGCAGTTGGGTGAATTGGGCTTCAAACTATTGATCGATGCGGCGAAACCAATGCTTGTCTCATTTCGTGCCTGGAAAGAGCTCTACGAATCAACCGCAGATGACCTGAGCAGTACAGCCTTGACAGCGGACGAAGCTCGCGAACTCACAGACCAGTTAAACGATGCTGTCGGAATCGACCATTTGCTAGAAATTGAGCGAGCCACCGTCGAACACAGCAACTCGTGATAGACCTACATCTCAAATTGAACTCTAACTACCAAGTTTCAGAGCAATTACAAGTTGAAATGAAGCCAAAAAACATCAGACCAGAGGTACTGCCTCTCAGTAAAAAAGTAAGAGATGCTCATGGATAAGCTTCAAGCAGCATCACGAGCAACACAAGGACTGGGCAATGGCAGACTCAGCTGAAACAGAAGTGTCAGAATCACGTCATCACTACAAACAGAGTCGCTGGCTGCTATATGGAATATCAGCAGGACACGGTGTCAAGCACTTCGGACAGGGTGCAGTGCTGATCCTCGTACCTGAAATAAGAACGACACTAGCACTGTCGGACGTTGCAATTGGTGCAATGTTCGGAGCTCGAGATGCGGCGTCCGGATTAGCGAATGTTCCGGCTGGCTTGTTGACCGACATGTATCGACACCGTGTGCCATTACTACTGATGATCTCAATGGGACTCGTCGGCGCCTCCTACCTAATGATCGGGCTGTCATCGTGGTACTGGTTAACGCTACTCGCATTAATGGTAATCGGTGCCGGAACATCACTGTGGCACGCACCTGCATTTTCAGAATTAGCAGTGCGCTATCCGGAACGTGTGGGTTTCGCTATGGCGGCACATTCGACCGGTGCACAGATCGGAAACACGACCGCACCTGCCGTGATTGGCCTCCTCTTAGGAGGCATCAGCTTTCTGGGAATGGAATGGGCAGGTTTAAGCTGGCGGACCGTAGCGCTGCTTTTGGTGATACCAGCTCTAGCAACACTAGCCGTGATCGCTACCCGGTTCCACGGCGGCGCTCCTTCGAAATCGAGTACATCTCTACGTAACTATCTCGAATCATCTCGGCACCTAATTCAGAGCCCGGCGGTACTGTCTCAGGCAGTACTGCATGCGATTCGTGGGGCGGCGCATAACTCAATCCAACTGTTTCTCGTGATCTATATGGCTGAAGAGTTGAACTATAGTGAGCTCAATATCGGTATCCACATCTCTCTGCTAACGCTCGCGGGAATAGCTTCAACGCCAGTACTCGGAGTGTTATCAGACCGATTTGGACGGCGGATCGTCTCTACATTTAGCATGGGAGCCATCGGGCTGTTTGTTCTAGCGTTTCTTTGGGCTGAAGACGGTTGGATGCTCACAATGAATACCGTCCTTCTTGGCGTATTCATCTTCTCGATCATGCCGGTAATCCTGGCAGCAGCGATGGACGCAACTGAAGTCGGTTCCGAAGGTACTGCAGTCGCAGCATTGTTCGCTGGCGGCGCGTTAATTGGAGCAGCAGCACCAGTGGTTGCAGGTGTAATCAACACTGCTTCCGGATTCGATGGTGTAGTGATCTTTGTTGGCTGCCTCGCCGCAGCTGGAACCCTGCTTTCCTGGTTTGCACCTCGTGGTAAAACAACTAACGCTTAGCCGCCTGTGATAGCAGGGAGCAGACGTGGCAAGTCCCTCTCAATAGCTATCTAGATAAGGGATTAGTTGAGCAGGTTCCTCATTCTCGAGACTGCATTGGTAATGTCGTCTGAACTCGCAGCATACGATATGCGAAGATAGCCTTCACCCAGCGCCCCGAAGCTAGTTCCAGGTACGACAGCGACACCACACTCTTCAAGAAGTTTCTTCTGAAGTGTCTGCGAATCCATACCTGTCTCCTCAATGTTGGGGAAGACATAGAATGCTCCTCCTGGATCACCACAACGGAACCCAGCAACCGTATTGAGTTCACGCACGATCAGCTCACGTCGTTCGTTGAAAGCACGAACCATGTGGTGAATATCGTCATCGGTGCCCGACAGAGCTGCTATCGCCGCATGTTGCGTAGCAGCATTTACGCAAGAGTAAGAGTTCACCGCGAGACGCTCAGCATGAGGAAGCAAATCGGGCGGGAAAATGCCATAACCAATACGCCAACCGGTCATAGCATATGTCTTGCTCCAACCTTCAATGAGGATCAAACGATCTCTAATGTCGGGGTAATTGAGCAAAGTTACGTGTTCGCGACCGCCATAGAGAATCCAGCTATAAACCTCATCACTGAGAATTGCAGCCTCGGGAAAATCTGCGAGTCCGGCAACAAGCTTATCGAGCTCAGTGGCTGGAACCACACCGCCTGTCGGATTACTGGGGCTGTTGAGGATAATCAATCGGGTACGTTCATTGACCTTGGCAAGCACTTCATCTGCGCTAAAGGAAAAACCAGTCGACTCGTGAAGCTCTATCGGAACGGGCTGCGCTCCAGTGAATGCAATCATCGACTCATAAATAGGGAAGCCAGGGTTTGGATACATGATCTCAACGCCGGGTTGGCCAAAAAGCATCATGGCAAAGTACATGACCGGCTTTGCACCAGGAGTGATCAGCACGGTATCGGGATCAACTTCAGCGCCATGTCGACGTTTCAGATCTCGCGCTACTGCTTCACGAAGAGGAGGTATCCCGGCAGCCGGGGTATAACCATGCTCTCCACGATCGAGAGCGGCTTTTGCGGCCTCGACTATATGGTCTGGGGTGCGAAAGTCTGGCTGACCAATACCGAGGTTAATAATGTCTTTGCCTTCAGCTGCAAGCTTGTTCGCACGAGCGAGAATTTCAAAAGCGGTCTCTGTACCGAGCCGTTCAAAAGCAGCGATAGGAACAGGCATAAGTATTTAGTCCTCTCAACATTACAAACACGGTAACGAGAGATACTCGCGGGAGCGAGATCAGACGATGTCGAATTAATCTTTCAGTTCAAACAATGTTTTTATTAGCTCTGTGTTGCGTTCCTCAACTCTGAATTGGCCGCGTTCCAGGCGAACCAGCGGGACTTCGGAAGGGTGGCCTGTTTGAACTGGGTATGCACGCGATCGAAAGTCTGTCTAACCTCTTCGAGAAAGTCCTCATATCGGCCATCGTTGTGGAAGATATAGTCAGCCGCTGGAGCTCGGTCTTCCCATTTGCGCTGAGCATCGAGCCGCTGTTGCGCTTCTTCCTCACTAAAATTATTTCGGGCAATCAGCCGTGGGAGCGTGATTTCATTCTCAGCAGCGACGAGCCACGTAGCATCGCACCAAGCTGAATAACCAGCTTCAATGAGATTCACAGCTTCTAGAATTGCTACTTCTTCGTTGCCTAGATTTGAACGCCAATTCTCTACTACACTCCGCATCTCAGCTTCAATGTCCCCGATTGCCTTCATCCACCGAGACATGTTCTCGGGATTTCCAAAAACTAGGTTGCCGATCTTCTTTCGATCAATGTAACCATCTTCACCAATGATCTCATCACCGAATTCTGCGACAGCGTTTTTGAAACCTTCTCGTCCTGGATCAAACATTCGGTGGACGATCTTGTCAGCGTCACCGTGAGTAGCGCCGTATTCCTCTACCAGATAGGCGCACATCCCACTCTTGCCTGTCGCAATCGAACCGGTAACACCTAGAATCATCGGCATGCTGATCTCCTTTAAGAGCTCGTTAACATAGGCCAGCCTAACCTGCTAAGCACTCACGGATCACGGACTCCTCATAACAGACCCACTCGAAGTAGCATGTGCTGACCTGATAATCGACATCGCGACACAATTGAGGAGCGCGCCTTGTCCCATCCTGATGACACCGAAAATACTGTCCGCACATTTCTAGAAGCAGCAGGTATCCCTGCGAGCACAGACGAATTTGAAATGTTCGTCGCTATGTACCCAGATCTCCGTGCCGCTGCTGACAAGCTATACAACGAAAAATGGCGCTACGAAGAACCAGTTCTGCAGTTCACGCCATTGGCGCCGCTTAGGAATTCGAGAGGCAACCTCGAACTGAACTCAGAGGGCTAGGTTCATGACAGAACTATTAACTATCGAAGAAGCTTCAGATGCCCTTAGGTCAGGGCAGGTGACTAGCATCGACCTCACAGAATCTTCGCTCTCACGAATCGAAGCTGTCGATGAGCGTGTCGGGGCATTTATTGCGGTCAATGATTCAGCTCGAATCCAAGCGCAAAGAGCTGATGTGGAGCTCACTGCAAAAATGGACCGTGGGCCTTTGCACGGAATTCCTTTTGGACTGAAAGATATTCTCGCAACAAGCGACCAACCAACGACAGCGAACTCGCTCGTCTTAGATACGGCATGGGGCAACGGTTACGACTCAGTTGTTACAGAACGGGTACGCAACGCCGGAGCCATCATCATGGGTAAGCTCGTGATGTCCGAATTCGCGATCGGCACGCCTGATTCCGAAAAACCATTCCCGATACCCCGCAATCCTTGGGATCTTGAAAGATCACCAGCGGGATCATCCTCAGGAACCGGCATAGCGATCTCGACGGGGATGGTACTCGGCGGAATCGGAACAGACACTGGTGGATCAGTCCGTAGCCCAGCATCTTGGAACGGACACACAGGCCTCAAAGTTACGTTTGGGCGGGTTCCAAAATGGGGTTGTGTACCTCTCGGTTACAGCCTTGACTCGATCGGACCCATGGCTCGCTCGGCATGGGATTGCGGAGCAATCCTGAATGTAATCGCAGGCTATGACTCACGTGATATTACTGCTTCACGTGAACCGACGGTGGATTACCTCGACGGAATCAAAGATGGTATTTCCGGGCTGCGTATCGGCATACCTGTGCCGTATTTTTTCGACCATCCTGAAGTCGCCATAGACCAAAGAGTTGCTGTTGAGAAGGTCATTCAACAACTCGAGGCACTCGGTGCCAACGCGCGTCAGGTAGAGTTACCTCACTCAGACATTGCGAAAGAAGCCAACACAATCACGATGCTAAGCGAAGCATTCGCCTACCATCACCCGGATATGGGTAGCGCACGCTGGAGCGAATACGGCCGCAACACAAGAATGACAATCGGAAGCGCTAGTCTGTTCGCCGCTTCCGATTACGTTCAGGCTCAGCGTTTCCGGAGCTGGTACACGCGTGAGGCTGCGAAACTGATGAACGAGGTAGACGTGTTAGTGACGCCAACACATCCAACCACTGCAGCATTATCCGCAGAAATGGGTGATCCTTTGAGACGACCCAAACAACCTAGTTTCACAGGACCATTCAACCTCCTTGGATATCCTGCACTGGCATTGCCCGCCGGTTTCTCTTCTTCAGGATTACCGTTCTCGGCTCAGATTATCGGTGCACCATTTTCCGAAGCACTGCTGCTCCGAGCTGGATATGCATACCAGCAGACTACTGACTGGCATCTACGTGTACCTCCGATCGTCACAGCAGGCGAAAACAACGCCGACAATTAACAACCACACTGAGGAGCAACTATCGGCTTATTCAGCAAAGTTATCGAAGAACCAGCTTCTTTCGTTTGTTCGAGTGGCAGGCTATTAAACTTTATGAACACGTCCACGCCTGCTGAGAGTATCCACTCGCAACGTCCAGGACCCACTCTCCGTAGTTGGCAGTTCGCGATCGCAACGCTTGCAATTCATCTCTACTTCGTGTCGTACGGTATCTCGATTGTTAACGTGCCAAGCTCTCTATCAAACGAGGCGGATTGGGTTGTCGGGATCGTGGTTGGAGGCCTAGGCTTCGCCGGGATGCTCACACGACCATTGGTTGGTGTATGGGTCGATGGCAGCGCTCGTGAACGCTGGCTTAAGGTGGGTGGGATCGCGACCACAGTTGCCTTCATCGGATACGGTTTAAGCCTTAACCCTTGGCTTATGCTGATCTTTCGTGGAATCCACGGAGTCGCGATGGGAATGTTCACCACATCGCTACTGGCTATGGTTGCAAGTCACATCCCCGAAGAACGTCGCGGATTCGGAATTGGTCTTTACCAGAGCGGAAATGCGATAGCACAACTCTATGCGGCACCACTTTCGTTCTGGATTGCAACCCAAGCATCTTTCGAAGCCGCTTTCTTCACAGGCGCGATCGCAGCTGGCCTCGCATTTTTTGTCGGTTCGATCGTACGTGACCTCGAACCTCCGCTGATAAAAGCACCCACACCCTGGCGCAAACGAGAATGGATCTCGAAACACTCAGTTATTCCGGCTGTTGTCTTCTGTACTATGACTACGACCGTAGGTGCCGTGACAGCATTCCTACCGCTTTTTGCCATCGAACGCGACCTTGGAAACCCTGGCCTATATTACTCCGTTTGGGCTGTGGTACTTCTCGGATCAAGGTTCCTAACTGGAGCACTCGCCGATCGTTTGGGTCGCACTCAGGTCGTACTCCCAGCTCTGGCAGCCGGCGCGCTATCGCTGTTCATCCTAGCAAGCGCTCATTCACAACTTATGATGCTGGTATCAGCTGGTATCGGTGGATTCGCACTAGCTGGAGTTCAAATTTCCGTCATGGCGTTAATAGTTGACCGTACACCGGCTAGTTCTCGAGGCGCGGCGATGGCCACCTACACAATGGCATGGGATGTCGGCGCAGTGATCGGCGGTGTACTGCTCGGAATTATTGTTGATGCGACGTCGTACTCTTTCGGGTTCCTACTAATGGGCTTCCTACCCTTAGGTGGCATTGTCGTATATGCATTCGGGGTCGCTGGCCGAGATTCGAAACAAGCTCATCCAGCAAACGGTAACTCACCGCAGTAATCGACGCGCTTCAAAACACACACGAACTACTATGCACGGTCAGTGCATCCGCAAGATGATGATCCTAAGACGCACCTAGCGAGAGACCTCGGTATGCTGCGTCTCGTTCTGACTGGAGGAGCAGTGCGACGGCTAATCAGCTTTGATATCGATGGCACCCTAGAAGTTGGTGACCCTCCTGGTGTGATCCCACTTTCAGCAGTGCGACGAGCACGTCATCTGGGATTCGTTATCGGATCGTGCTCAGACAGACCAATCAGTTATCAGCAAGGGCTTTGGGAAAAACATGACGTCCCCATGCAATTCACGGTCCTGAAGCAACAGTTAGCTATTGTGCGAGCAGATTTTGACGTCGATTACTACCTACACATCGGTGACACAGAAGTCGACGAGATGATGGCTAAAGGTGCCGGATTCGATTTCCTACATTCGATCGACGACGATGTAGAGGCTTTTATGTCAGAGCACCAGTTGCACCCCTAGCGGCCTCGCTTCCGTCTGAATTAACGCTGCTAGCTAACCAAAGGCTTGAATTTGACCAATGTCCAATCATCAGTGACGGTATCGAATACAACCTCTAATGGCATATTAATTTCAAGGCCATTCGGAATATCACATTCAACAACATTCGACATCATTCGGATTCCTTCATCAAGCTGAATCACAGCAAACGCGTAAGGGACGTCGTCTGCAAATGCCGGGTGGGCAGGCTGATGCACGACCGTGTAAGTATGCAGTCGTGCTCGACCGCTGACCGGCACCCATTCCCATCCTGGTTGAAGACAGTGAGGACAAGCTTCGCGAGGGTACCAAAAGAACTCTGCACAGAAGCTACAGTGAGGTATTAACAGTTCGCCACGCTTTGTTCCTTCCCAGAAAGGATCGGTTAGTTCAGGTTCCAACTGCCGTGGGAGTGGTTTCGTATATTCGCTGTTCGCCATCAGTAACTCTTCGTTTAAGTTTCTGCCTATGTTTTAGAGAGTGACGCTCGAACCGAGCACCAGCGTGCACATCACGCTACTGGAACCGCCTCAGCCATTGACCAGGCAAAGGTCGGCCTCCTTTACTTGTCGCTCACCGGCACGACCCATTATCTGGCGGGCGGCCTCAACTACATGGCGAAAACCACCGCCTGTTCCACCTGTCTGACCAGCTCCGATCTGACCACCATCGGTATTGACTGGAAATGCTCCTTTGTAGGTCGTATCCGTACTTTCATAAAAAGGACCAATTTCACCTTTTTGAACAATCCCTGCATCTTCGAGACAAGCCATCGCGAGAATGGTGTAGCAATCGTAGAACTGCGCCATTTGAATGTCCCGAGCATTCACCTGTGCCATCTGTAGCGCTGTAGGTGCCGAGTCCACCACCGGCGTCGTGGTGATGTCATCGTCTGTATAAATGATGTCGTGGTGCGTTGCCGGTCCACCAACACCAAGTATGTAAACCGGCGGGTTCGGTAGGGCTCGTGCGCGCTCAGCAGACGTAACGATCACTGCGTGAGCACCGGAACAAGGCATTACGCTCTCAAGCAAGTGGAGGGGCTCGTTCGTGTAGCGCGAGTTAAGTACATCATCCACGGTAACGGGTTGGTCATACCAAACAGAGTTCACATTCTTTGCAGCGTTGAATCGTTGATCGACTACTACTTTGGCAAACTGCTCTTGCGTGGTTCCATACTCAAACATATGTCGCTGTTTCATCAGCCCATACCAACCGTTCATCGCGATCACGGGTCCGTATGGCACTTCCCATTCTGTTGTACGACTCGCCGGAGGAAGCTGGGTGCCGGCCTGTGCCTGCGCGGTAAGTCGCGAGCTTGAACGCGGGCGCGATTCACCAAAGATGCACATCACATAGTCAACGATTCCGGCAGAGATTGCCTCCGCAGCCCGAGCAATCGAAGCCGCACCACTCGCTCCATGAACCGTCATGGACGCTGTGAACCTCGGTTGCATACCAAGTGCTTCAGCTAGCTGTATCGAATTGAGGCTCTCTGGACCAATCAGACCGTCAATATCCTCTTTGCGAAGCCCAGCATCGATGATCGCTCCACGTGCGACTTCTGCCATCAGGCCATAAGTGGTGCGATCGGGATATTCCTTCTTCGTTGGAATCTCGTACAGGCCAACAATGGCCGCTTTGCCACGGATACCCACGCTCTCACCTCCTCAGCGGTTGTGACTGCACCGTACTTCTTAAGCACACATTTTGTCGATAACACATATGAAATTCTATAACGCAGTGACCGATGCAAGGTTGAAATGTCAGCCCATACCTATTATTTCTCGATACACTCCGCTCGCGAAATGATGGGATAAGACCGCCAACTAGCCATTTCGACTCATCGTTCATTCTGATTGAGTTCCAGGCACAAACTGGGAATACTCTATCGAGGTCTACACGCCACTGCGGTGGGTAGCGCCTAAACAACAACATAAGGAGGTACTGGTAATGCAAGTTCACGTCATCAAATCCGACGATGGTGAAAGCATTGAACGTAGTGATGCTGAGATTTTTGAAGGAGGCCAAGTTTGGGGGCGTGCCCTCACAGATAGCTTGAGCAACCACACCAGCGTCTCCGTCGTTCAGTTCGCGCCAGGAGCGCGCGCTGGCTGGCATACACATACTGGGGACCAAGTCCTCTATGTTGTATCGGGGATTGGAAAAGTTGGCGACCGAGACGGTGAACGAGTTATCAGTGCAGGTGATTGTGCCGTTGTCCCAGCTCACATTGAGCACTGGCACGGATCACATGACACTGGATCACCCATGACACATCTGTCGATCATCCCGGTGGGATCTGAAACGACAGTTATCGAGGAGTAACGCTTGCCTTCAACCGGCGACGCATGGCCAGGCGTGATGCGTGTCGAGAGCACTCGAATATCTGTCGTTGCTGATACACACGAGCAAGGCGACGGATGGGGATCACCCCCCGAGTTACTCGCCGCTCTTAAAGGGTCCGACCTAATACTCCATTGCGGCGATCTCGACGCGCTAGGAGTGCTCGACCATCTAGAGACTATTGCCCCTGTACTGGCGGTCCGAGGGTATCCAGATCCTCATGAAACAGGGGAGCGTCTGGCTGAGGAAACTCGGGTCGTAGAAATCGATAACATCCGTATCGGAATGATTCACGATATTCGCCTTCATGGGGGCGAAATTAACTTCACACATACTGTCGAGTTCCCTCGCGGTAATCCACGTGAACTAATCGAGCGCCAGTTTGGGCAACCAGTCGATGTGGTGTGTTTCGGGGATACGCATCACGAATACATCGGATGGGTTGATGGGATGCTGTTTGTTAATCCGGGAAGCACAAGCAGACCAAATCTCAGACATCCAGCTGGTGACCTTGGAACATTCGTAAATCTCGATGTCAAAGATGGTGTCGTATCAGCGGAAATCCGAAAACTTCGACGCCAATAATCACTAACGAGCAGACAAGGCGGAGATAGACGTTATGACGTTCGAAACAATGCTACTACCGAACGAACCTACGATTATCGCGCCCGACGGTTCAGACGTACGAGTACTCTTGCAGCGTGCAGGTGGAAGCATGGCCCACTTCGAATTGGGAGCCGGCCTAGCATCGGCAGCGATCGCGCACCGTTCCGTCGAGGAAATCTGGTTCATCCTCGACGGATTGGGCGAGATGTGGCGAAAACTCCAAGACAACGAATCTACGGTGCCTCTCCGATCAGGAACGTGTGTTTCGATTCCCGTTGGTACGCACTTTCAGTTTCGCGCAAGTAACAACGGTCCACTTAGTGCAATAGGAATCACGATGCCACCTTGGCCTGGCGCCGAGGAAGCATCGATCGTCAAAGGAGTATGGCAAACGACCGATGCACTCGCCGAATAACGGCTACTGTGAACGAATCCGACCTTCTGCCTTACGCCGTGCCTGCTGCATTTTGCGGAGTTCACCTGCACGACGTAGCTCATCACGGTTCGAGTTGTCAACGCGCATATAGTCTCGACGCCATTGGTCATCACCCCACGTGAAGGGCGTTTGTACCGTTGTCCGCGGGAATCGCGATATCTCAAACAGGTCTAGTGCCATACCGGTGATCTCTTGCTGCATTCCCTTGTCATATGGTTTACCCATCGGATTACCAAGAGGGAAATCAGTGAACAGAAATCTGGGAACGGATGCCTGTTCAACAATGTCGCGCGCGGAACCACAGATCACCGTCGGAATACCGTTTGATTCAAGATGTCGCGCTGCCAAACTCACGGTCTGGTGGCAAACAGGTCAGAGCGGAACAAGCATCGCTATGTCTACGCCGTCATCACGCATCAACGAGAGGAGCTGTGGCGCATCAGACTCAATCGTACGGCGCTGACTATACTCCGTCGGAATACCATAGAAGCGCGGCGAAATACTGCCGATCCGCCCAATCTCGACCAATTCTTGCAAGCGGTGAATAGGAAAAAACGAGTCAAGATCA
This sequence comes from Dehalococcoidia bacterium UBA6627, assembly GCA_002455955.1. Lineage (GTDB taxonomy): Bacteria > Chloroflexota > Dehalococcoidia > UBA2979 > UBA2979 > UBA6627. The sequence goes on along the minus strand of DKLZ01000070.1, from coordinate 16,046 downwards.
TTCGTATGCGTTGCCTCTTTGTCCCAGTCACGAGTTTGTGTAAACAAACGATCCGGAGGTGGATCGAGGGGTAATGCAAAGGTCGATTCGATCGGCAATGTTTCGAGATCGACATCATCAGGTAGATCGAGAGGCAGTGCTGTCGTTATTAGCCCTATTCTGCTCTCGGCAACCGGTTTCTGTAATGAGGTAAATGGAGACTGATCATTGGTCGTCCAACGGTAAGGATGTTCATAACCATGAGCAGCATAGAAATCTCGCGACTTGTCGATATAGCTAACAAATGATCGATACGCCGGATCCGCTACTGCAGCATCATTAATCACAATGCACTCCTCACAGGAAAGAATGATACCTCGTTTGCGAAATTATCGGCATATAACACCAAGTTCCGATCCATTAGATATAGAGCCGGATAAAGCCTAGAGCTCTAGCGCTGTTGAGAAGTCTGGTACATCTGTCCAACGCCCTGAATCACCAGCACGCAGGACCGCGATCGTCTTGATTACCTCAGGGTTTGCGAGACCATGGGGTGGGTGGCCGGTTAGCACCATCAGTACGTTCTCCGCCTGACGGCGAGCTCCTTCCACGGCAGTGACTGGAGAACCTGCAGCGACATGCGGAGTAATAATCAGGTTATCAAGACTAAGAAGTGGGTCCTCTGCGTTGATCGGTTCTTCCTCGGTTACATCAAGTGCAGCCGCGGCAATTTCACCTGATGTTAAAGCACTATATAGAGCTTCAGGATCAACGATTGGACCACGTGCACAGTTCACTAAGATTGCCGTTTCCTTCATACGTGAGAAAGCATCCGTGCTGAACAAGTGGCGAGTCTCATCTGTGGAGGGAGTGTGTACCGTTACGAAATCCGAAGTAGTAAGTAATTCATCGAGATCCACAAGCTCCACTCCATAGAGGTCAGCAACTGTCTGTGGAATATAGGGATCGTAAGCAATCACTCGAAATGGCCCGAAACCACGCACACGCGTGGCAAATGCCCGACCGATATTCCCAAAACCAGCAATCCCTACGGTACTACCTGCGATCCGCTTCAACCCTGACGCGAGTGACCGTACTTCCTGAGTTGCGGTACTCCACTTACCAGCCTTAACTGCCGAGTCGAATTCACGGATCATCCGAGTTAGCGCAAGCAGCTGAGCCATCGCATGATCAGCAACTTCGGTTGTGTTAACTCCAGGAGTATTACAAGCGAGAACTCCGAGGCGTGTCGCTGCTGGCAAGTCGATGGAGTCAACACCAACGCCCGCACGACTAACAACTTTGATTTTTTCGCAAGCCTCAAGTACATCAACATCGGTGAGAGGTAACGTACCAATCAGCGCGCCGTCAGCTTCACGCAACAGATCGATGTACTCGTTCTTTGGTGTCAATGCACCAACTTGCTGTTCGATTAATTCGAACCCTGCCGACTCGAACATGCCCTTATCGGCCAACGGCCTGCCACAATTCACAACTTTCATGGACATGAGCAGCTCCCTAGATAATTCTCTTTCAGGATTGGCTTCGGTGTTAACTGGCTGCGAAACGGTTATAAGTCGGAGTAATCAAGACCTCATTGAGCGTAACGGAAGGTGGTTGCTGAGCAACAAAGAGAATTAAATCTCCAAGCTCATCGGACTGGAGGATGCGTGCTTGATCTTCATCACTAACCGGAACCGGTCGATGATCAAGTATCGGTGTCGCGACCTCACCAGGACAGATGGCAGTCGCGCGAATCCCGTTGTTGCGTTCCTCAAGAAGTAAGCTAGCCGTCATTGCATTCATGGCGTGCTTAGAGGAAATGTATGCTGGCCCGGTCAACGCACTAATACCTTTCGCTGCCATCGAGGAGATGTTAATAATCAGACCACCACCTTGATCACGCATGATCGGCAAGACAGCGTGGCAACAATAGAAGGCACCATCGAGATCGATCCCAATTACTTGATCCCAACCATCGATCGAAACATCTGGCCAGTTACGTTCCTTAATGTTGATCCCCGCACTAAAGACACCTATATCAAGACGTCCAAATCGCGCATGAATTCGGTCAACGACTGCGGCAACATCCGGCTGTGATGAGACATCCAGTGGCTCAAGAACTGACTCGCCACCAACTTCTTGGATACGAGCTTCAACCTCTTCCAGAGGTTCAATTCGGCGACCGGAAAGTACTACTTTGCAACCGGCTTCAGCTAGCTTAATAGCGCCTGCCGCACCGATTCCCGTACCAGCACCAGTTATCCAAGCAACCTGTCCAGCTAAGTCTTGCAGCATATGGTGTTCCTTCATTTTTTACATCTACTGTGCGGCGACTTTACCGGAGATTTGTTCTAGTGGACGAGCAGATCTCAAATTTGGTCTAAAAGCAGTGGTATACGACGTGATCAAAACCCTCGTCACTGATAACGAGTCAAAAAGACTTTTTGGGCCAGTGGCTCTAGTACTTGGCCTCTTCAGGTAGTGGCCATCGCTCGATTGTCAGGAAATCTTGTTGTCCCAGTTATCGATGGAGCAGATCTCCGATAGTGGTTTGCGCGTGACTGGACCGAAATTACCCTTCGGATAACCCAACGGAATGGCATAGACGATCTGGATCCCCTCGGGGATATCAAGTAGCTCTTTGACGCGGTCGTCAACCGACGGATGGAGCGTTGTAATCGTCCCACCTACGCCAAGAGCGCGAGCCGCAAGAAGCATATTCTGCACTGCAGGGATCACGGATCCCATTGCGCCTGCTCCCTGTTCCGTAGCACAAACAAGTACAATCGCCGGGACACTACCGATTTCGTCAGCGAACTTCATCGCTGATAATGTCGTTCGGTTCGTGGGATCGATATCATCCGGTCCGTGAATCCCTTGATCAGCCCGTTTAGCCCACCATGCTTCACGGTACAGTTCACCGAATTGTCGACGAAGTTGCTCATCCTTAATCGCTAGAAAATGCCAAGGCTGTGAGTTTCCACCATTTGGGGCCTGACGCGCAGCATCGAGAACATCGAGTAGATCGTCGTCCGGAATAGGATCAGGCTTGATGCGACGAATCGCTCGCAAGCTATAAATCGCCTCACCGAGAGTTATAGCAAACCGATCAGATGGTTCCATGAGTAGCTCCTAGGATGCATCGCTCATATTACCTGCGCCGCTCAATGCGCGACTTAGCCATAATCACCAAACTTCATTTTTGCGCGTTTACAGTGTCGAGAAAAGATACCGTCGCGGATCGAGTTTGTTGTTAATGTTCTGACCTCAAATGATTTCCTTACGCACCTTCAGAGACTTTTTAGGCACAACTCCGGTGCAGGGCGGTGGAGCGAAGATCAAGAGTACGGCACCGACCAAAAATAATGTCGCGATGACCGTGAACGCCATCCCATAGGACCCAGTTATCTCGAAAGACGCACCAACCAAAGGTGGTCCTACAATCGACGCACCCTGAGTAAAGAAATTAACCAGGCCAAAAATTGTCGCGAATTCTCGAACACCGAAGGTCTCTTGAACCAGTAAAGTCATCAACGCACCGAGTGCACCAAATCCCAGTCCGAAAATTGGAATAAAGCTCCAGACAAGAGCTCCATCACCAGCAAGCACCAAAATTACGAGTCCTGTCGCCTGCATCCCGAGACTCAACATCAACACGAAGCGACTTGCAACATACTCTGTCAGCCATCCAAAAGTGATCTTGCCAACTGCGCCAAAAAAAGCCATCGCGCCAACAGCCAACGCAGCCATACCCCGGTCGAAGCCAACATTTTCGAAATGCGGAACGATCTGAGTTAGTACTGAAAGATATGTGAGCTGCGCGAGCGTGAGAGAGATCGCTAACACATAAAATGTCCGTGTACGCAGTGCTGAACGGGCAGTTAATCCTTCCTCTACAATCGACGTAGCCTCTCCGTCTCTCCTTCGACCACCTTCACGAATAACAATCGCTACGACCGGAATAGCGACGACAAAGAGTAGGCCATAGATTGCATAAGTAGCTCGCCATCCGACACTTGAAATCAGTAAAGCCGACAATGCAGAAAACGTCGCACCACCTACATTGGCACCCACTGTCGCGAAACCCATCGCTCGGCCTCGCGCTTCAGGAAACCAATTTACGAGGAGCTTGCCCGCAGGAAGCATTATCGTCCCAGGAACCGCCATAAACTGGATAAGGCTCAACGCGTAGAACTGCCACAACTCATCGACGAATGGTCTTAGAAAGTTGCTAAACGCAAGTAGCCCGAAGGAGCACATCATTACCGGGCGGACACCATGTCGGTCGATTAATTGACCGACGAAGGGCGCGAGTAAACCACCGGCAGCAAACAGCGTGAGTGTTCCATTCAACTCCGCCCGATTCCATCCGAGATCGGACTCAAGTTCCGTGACAAAGACGCCGAATGAATACTGAGTAATTCCAATAGTGAGAGCGAACGTCATAAAAACGACTGCCGCGACTGCCCAACCACGGTGCAATTGAGTCATCAGAACACCAAGCAGACCTTTGGGTCCGTGTTATTGCCTAACAGCCACCGGACGCTAAGTTGAAATCTCAACGTCGGTTGAGTGAATGGTCGGTAGAACTTCTTCGATCAAAAGTTCCGTCTGTTCAAATACCTCGGAACTATCGTTCGCTATTGGACGGGCCACAAACTTCGACGCACCGGCAGCTATATATTTCTGAACCATCGTGATGATCGCATCAGAGTCACCTACAGCAATCATCTCTCGGGGATCACCTGCATCGGATATGCGTGCGAATCCAGCAGCCGTCCGCTGAACAATCGGATCATCCCATGAGCCAAAACGATAACTAAGACCCGCACCGTAATGGTCATCGTCTAACGGCCGACCTACCTCCGTCGATCGCTTTCGAACAGCTTCGATCACGTTAGCTACCTGCACAGGAGATTGAAGACCACCAAGCCAACCCGTGCCATAACGCGCAGTTCGATTAATTGCAGCTTCCGACGAGCCACCAATCCAGATCGGTAGATCTACTTGCACGGGTTTCGGTTCGATCGTCACATCTCGATAGCTGATGTATTCACCTTCGAATGTCACCGAGTCTTCAGTCCAAACTCGCCTGAAGAACTGAAGTACTTCATTAGTCCAAGAACCCCGACCTTCTGGTGAACGATCGGCCTTACCGAATTCCGGAGAGGTCTGTCGCCCTACCCCGAACGCCGGGAGCAGTCGACCATTGCTCAGGTAGTCAATCGTGGCACATTGCTTAGCTAATACAAGCGGATCTCGGAACGGAAGCACAACAACGTTAGTCCCAAACTTAAGGTTCTCCGTTGCTCCTGCCAGTGCTCCCATGAAGCTCATCGATTCCAGCATCGGATCTGTCGAGATTAGACGGTCTGTCTGCCAGAGCGAATCGACACCGCCTCGCTCTAGCAAATCAACCCAGCGCCACAGTTCACGGGCTGTGTCAAAAGGGCAGCTGGCAAGACCAAAACCTATACGGATACTCATCTGAAACGACTATCCCGTCGCAAGACTGTCTTGAACCTTCGGCCAAACATCGGCAAGGGGTGAGGCGATCGGACGTCCATCCTCAGCCTGATCCAAAGATGTACCAGGTTTCACATCCTTAAAGGAGTCACCAGTAGGTTCAGTAATCAACTCAACTAGTACCGGTCCATCCGTTTCAAGGAGATCGTCGAGCGCTACCTCAAACGACTCAATATCATCGAAGCGAACTGTATCGGCATATCCTGCCCCTTTTGCCATCTCCGCAAAAGACATACTGCCCTCAGCGAGCACGGGCTGCGCACCACTTGTGTCATAAACACCGTTGTGAAAAACGACATGGAGAAAGCGGCGAGGTGAAGCGTTCGCGATCGTCAGTAGGGAACCGAGCTGCATCGCAAGCGAACCATCGCCGTCAAGTATCCATACCGGGACATCTGGACGTGCGAGCTGGACGCCCAGCCCCAATGTCGACGCCCCGCCCATGAAACCTACACAAATCAGATCACGATCCGTTTGAGCTCGTTTCAACCAAGGGCTCATCGCAGTCATTGTCGACACAACAACCTGTTCGTTTCGACGTCGAGCGAGTGCCTCGACGGCTGAAGCAACTGAGATTCGTGTTTTCGCTGTGCTCATCCGTGTGCCTCCAGCTAGCTAGTAGTCACGCCAATAAGCAATGCTGCAGGCCCTTGACACTCCTCGGCCATGCTGAATGCCTCCGCGATCATGCCTACGTCAGACGGGGCGTCCATGAGATAGCGTGGCACCTGCATCGTGTCCAGTAACGGCTCGGCAAGCATCACCATCGAACCAGCATGATCTGAAGGTTCCCGATGTGGATCGCGTCCGAGCAAACCAATCAGAAAGACCATCGGGAAGTGACCATCAGAGGCAATTCCTCGTAAATGATTCACGCAAGCATATAATCCGGCATGCTGTATCTGAACAACAGGCTTGCGACCACCGATGATGAGCCCGGCGGCCACGGCCACTGCCTCATCTTCAGTCGCAGCCTGAATGAACCGAATGTGCTCTTGCTGATTAAGTAAATTAATTAGGCTACGTTGGTGAGTATCCGGAACCGCTACAACATCGCTCACATTTACATCTTTTAATCCCTGCAGCAGTGTCGCTGCGGGGATCGCCTCTGCGATAGTCATCACATCCTCCACGGAATCATCGACCACGACACTTGTATGTAGCCTGGTCGGCCGTCAGTTCTATCTCTTAACCCCGATTCGATCGGATTAGTCAGACGCAATTTATTGCAATCCGATTCGTGCACACGCACAAGAGTAATACGCGACAGCTTCGATCGCCGCGCGCAAAGCTACTTCTGAAAGAGTTCCATTAATACGAAATTCGAAGCTATGGGATGCACCCAGGCATTTGTTGAACCAGGTGCTCGGTTAACTTTTCCGCCGTTTTCCTCGATTTGGTCACAGAACTCGTTCACATCATCGCACTCAAAGGCCATCAAATACATTCCCTCACCGTGAGTGTTAAATGGATTTACTCGCTCACTCATTAACTTCGCGATTGGACTCTCTTCACCATCACGCGGCTGTAATAGATGAAGTATTGTCTCACCGCTATAGCCCATTGGGACGAAATCGAACTTTCCGATCCCGTTGTAAGCCTTCTCACCGGTCGGTTCCATACCGAAGCGTGCTCGATGATCTGCCACAGCCTGATCGAGGTCATGAACGGCTACTGTGTAGTGCTTGAATTTAAGCATCTCTGCCTTCTCCCTGTTGATCTGTAAAACAGATGGTCACAAGTCGGATTCGTGATTGGCATCAGCGTATCTTGCTCAATCCTATGAATAAAAGTGGGAATACAGATGTTATTCATCCCCAACAATTACTGCTGGCTGATTAGCATGGGACTAAGCAGACCGGCCGGCAGCAAGACCACCAATCATTGCCACCAAACCCAAACCAATCGTAAGTGAGAGGAAAGCGAGACTCGCCATCCAGCGGTCGTCATCAGCATGATAGATAACGTCGTACATGTATGTTGAAAATGTTGTAAACCCTCCGAGCAAACCGATCGTAACTCCAGCCCTTACAGGCTCAGACAGTTCCCATTGCTCCTCGGTCAAACCAATGATTGCTCCGAGCGCAAAAGCTCCAATCACGTTCACAATAAAAGTGCCGACGCCACGAACATCTAGAATGCTAGTTACCCCAGCAGAAAGGGCATACCTAGAAACGGCACCCAATGCTCCACCTACTGCTACCGCAATGACTACTCCCATCAAACCCCTTACTCTATCGGCATTACCCATCACACGAATGACAAGCGACCCAGGGCCCTTGCCGTACTTGATGAGGAGACGCCATGCCCTCACTGAAAGCCGACCACCTCGTCTACGTCACCAGTAATGTCGATGCAACAACCGACGAACTTGAAAAGCGGTTTGGCATACGCCCAGCGGGCGGTGGTGCCCATGTCGGACGGGGCACGCGCAACACACTACTGGCGCTCGGCAACGAAATCTACCTAGAAGTGCTAGGCCCCGACCGAAATCAGGAAATTCAGCAACCGGCATCACGATTTCCAAAACAATCCTTACTACGAACATGGGCTGTAAAGGCTCCACAGATCGAAAAAAGTGTTCGAACGGCCCGCAGCCTTAACTATGACCCAGGCGACGTGGACACGATGAGTCGTAAGCGCCCTGACGGGGTGCAACTAGAATGGAGGTTGACCTCAGGCGGAGGCGGAGGCTTAGGTACCAAAGGCATAGTCGGGTTCATTCCATTTCTCATCGATTGGGGCACAACCGAACACCCCTCATCCAGCGCACCAAGAGGGTGTGAGCTTGTGTCACTACGGGCAGAACATCCTGACCCTTCTTCGATTGCCCGGAACCTCTGCGCAATAAACGTCGAATTAGTGATAGAGGTCGGAGATTCGCCAGCATTGATCGCAACGATCTTAACGCCGAAGGGTACAGTTGAACTACGCTAGTAAAACAAGATTAATCAGGCCATTTAAGACCATCGATCTCCAATCGCTTAATTCGCGCAACTCCATCATCAGAAATTGACACGAACACGTCCGGCGGCTTCGGTGGCTCGCCTGTTCCTAGCGGAATAAAATAGGTGCCCAGGTCCGGGTAGCTGACACGCAGCGGTGATACCGATTGAACATAAGCCAGAACAAACGCTTGCCCTTCACTCCATTCAATTCGATGCAATAGGTCACTAGATACTGAAACTGGCTCCCAGAATCGACCGTGATCAACAAACTCCACATAGATCCGATCACCCACCTTATGATTCAGAATCGGGATACTCGATAGATCCTCAGCCTTGTAAGAAAGAATCACAAAGTCACCACGAAGTGGGTCTCTTGGATCGACTGGCCGAGATTCAAGCACTATCTCAAGCCCAGTGAGACGCTGCTCTTCTCGAGCAACGATAGCGACCAATAGCAGCACTTGAACAGTAACGATAGCGATGAATAGTAAGAGTCTCCGATGCTGATTTATCCAGATCATGCGACGCTATCTCGAACCATTTCGTCCCGTAATGCCCTGCGACCACGTTCAAGCAACAGCGCTAGCGTGAGAAGTAACAGACCAGCACCGGCGAAAACGACCGCAGTCTGCAAATTACCGCTAAATAGATCGAAATACCGTGTTAGCACGAAGAATCCAAGGTAAACAAATGCCATGTTGACCCACCATTGGCGTCTCAACATAAGAGCGAGCCAAATAAGATCTGCCGTAAGTGCGAGTGCTAGAATCCAGAATCCGACCGTATAGATATCGGTGATGGCACTGGATATGCCATCACCATCCGTTATTCCCTCAGGGAACACGGCTACGATTAACAACCAAATCAACATGAGAGCAAGTGTTAAGGCTGTCGCTACTACCGGGCGACGCACAGTTTCCGTTATCGAAGGCCATCCCATCGAGACTTCCCATCTAAATACAGTCGTTAACAAACTAGTTGCGATAAAGAAAAGTGGTATCACTAGCAGCGTTATGACGGAGAAGACCGTAAGCCCAATTTCGACATCGAAATGTCGATAAAAACCCAGCATGAAGATCGCTGAAAATAACGTAGCTGCCCCGACAATCCGTAATGGCTCGATGAATAACTGCCACTGCATTCGCCGATTTGCCTCACTCGCGATTAATAACCAAATACCACTACCGGCAACCAGTACCAGTGCCAATCCGTTTCGGGCCTCCAGAACTGACCCAGCATTTTGACTTTCAAAAATTAGCCAAAACACTGAAGACACAGCGGCCAGAAGAATATACGCCTGCGATCGAAGCAGATAAGCGAAAAGTACTGCTGTCAAAACTACAGGAAGCATCAACGGAGATGGGTTGATTGCGATGTTGTACTGCTGACTGATCAAAGCTAGGTTGGCGAAAAACGTTCCGGTTCCAATCAACAGTACACAGGACCCAATTCTGATCATTTGTGGCCGGCCAAAGCTAACCCAATATCCGACGGAGAATGCCAGTGTCATCACCAGTAATCCAGTAATGAGTTTCGGTAGTCTCGGAATATCACCCCAGTTTTGAGAAACCACTAAGAGCACACCAAGGACAAGGAAAATTGCACCAAGCAGTCCAAAAATTGACACTAACCGAGATTGAACTGCAGACGGCACTGCTTCGAACGACAAAATCTGTGATCGTTGATCAGGAGAAATCAATCCAGCTTCAACCCACCTAGCCGAACAGTGCTCAAGCTCATCACGGAATGACAATTAAACTCCGATCGCTGAATTGCATGTGCACTTTACTGTCGCTGAAGATTTACCTGCACTAGAACCTGATGACTAAATCTCCTCCAAGCGATATATCCGCATTGCTGTGTCGTGAAACATCGCTGCTCGTTCACTTGAAGAATAACTGGAAGTCAGTTTCTTGAACTGATTCCATAGCACCGTATAACTGCAAGACAGCCTATCGACCGGAAAGTTGCTCTCGAACATGCAACGCTCTGGTCCAAAGACATCAATCGTATGCTCGTACCAGCGCCGATTTGACTCCAATAGTTCGTCCGAATTCGGAGGCCGATTACGCTCATCCCAGCCAAATCCATTAATCTGCATCTGGATCCCGCCCACCTTCGCAACCACATTCTGGCATTTAGCCAATTCGCTCAGCGCCGGACGCCAACTATTAAAGATTTCGTCTTGTCGTTCGGCATAGGGCCCAATACCGAGCGGTCCAGCGAGGTGATTCAGTATGATCGTGGTGTTTGGGAACGTACGCGCAAGATCCGTAATCTCGGCCATTTGCGGATGGTAAACCCAGCCTTCGAAACTGAGACCGTATCGCTCCAGGTGTGCATACCCTTCTCGGAAATTCCGGTCGAGCAGCAAGTGCGGCAAAGGAGTGTGCACTGCTAGCCGGTCAAAAGCATCCCAAGCTGCTCGATGTCGAATACCACGAAATCTATCTGGACTCGCTTCGAGATGTGCCTCTAGAACCGGCGTAACGTTGTCGCCCAGAGTCAAGTCCGCAGTACTGACAATACCGGTACACGCTTGGACTTCGTCTTTTTCACGAGCTGCACTCTGATTCGCCACTCGCTCAACGAACTCCGTCTCACCGACAACACGCAGCTCCTCGGGACCGTCCAAACGATACTTCGAGCCACATTCAATAAAAACTGTCTGACGAACATTGTGCTCAGAAACATCAGCAAGTAGCTCGTCTAACAAATAAACGTCATCTTGCCGCTCCCAGAGATGATGGTGTGGATCAATGATCGGTAGTTCAGGTTCAACCGCCGATTCGTCAGTGAGATCCAGCCAATTTGTCGTCATGTCATCTCCCCGATCGTCTCTCTAATCGCAAAAAGTACACGAATATCCGTCAATCAGTAGCGACAACATTATTTCATGAGTTCAAATGCACCGTTAATGAGATAGGTGACAGCGAAATAGTCGACCTCAACAGAGTGCTCTTACTACTTTCACGTGATGCCCTCGCTAGATCTCGTGCAATTCCTTGATTAGCCACTGCAATCTCTCTTCACTCGGGGCAGGCGCTGCCGTCTCACGACTGGAATCACCGCCATACATCCCCTTGCGTTTACGACCGTCAGGCATCGCAAAACTCATTCGGTTCGCATATTCAAAGTGATCTCGAGCAAATTTCGGAAGGTCATCGTAGGTGCACGCATTTGCCATCTCGAGTGCTACCTCAAAGTTGACAGCATCGTACATTTTGTCCCATTGGCCTTTCTGGGAGAGTTCGTGAAGCTGCATACCGAGCGATTCCAGACCATGCGCGCGAAAGACTCCATGATAAGAACGCGTGGACCCGTAAAAGGAGATCGGCCGACGAAGTGCCTCGACAGCCTGTTCGACTTCACTATCATCTTCACCGAATGCGTTAAATCCACCAACAGATATATCGATATCTTCCATCGAACGCCCCGCCCTATCGAGTCCTTTTTTAACACCCGGCAGCACAGTTTCGCGTAAATATTTCTCTGTCATGAACCCGTGTGGACGCAGCCCGTCCGCACAAAATCCAGCAGCTTCAGCCATACGTGGGCCTACATTCGCTAAGGAAATCTTCGGATATGGATAATCAATCGGACCAGGATTAAATGCCGGCGTGATCAGGGTATAATTATAGTTATCGGTAGCGTATTCGGGACGTTCCCCATGTTGCCATGATCGCCAAACCGCACGCATCATACCGATGTATTCCTCGATACGTTTTGCCGGCGATGTCCAGGTCCCACCAAATCGGCGGAGATTATGACCCTTAACTTGGGTACCGAGTCCGAGATTAATCCGACCTTTGCTAAATTCTTGTAAGTCCCAAGCGCTTTGCGCCATCACAAAGGGTGACCTTGGGAACGCTATCGTCACACCAGTCGCCAACTCCATTCGATCTGTGTGCTCGGCGGCGAGTGTGAGTGCAAGAATCGAATTATGTTTCAGCTCACCTGTAGTTATGCCATCAAAACCAATTGATTCAGCACGCTGAACTTGCTCCTTAATGTCGCCTAACCAGACCTCGCCATATCCCGTTGTCACTTTCATAAATAAGGTCCTTTTCCTTCTAGATATATCTACAGAGGAGCATCATTTCGCGAATCATGTCTGATTTGGAGCTTCTCGACCAGTTCGCGTAATCATTTCCGACTGACATTCATCACTCTTCCCTATGAATTTAACTATCGCCCGGGTAAACGTGCCGCTAGATATTCCGCGAAATGGAGCACATCGACGTTAATAGAAGCCGCGTCAGCACCACCTCTAAGATGGAGAAGGCAACCCGGATTGTCAGTGAGTAACACCTGCGCGCCAGATGCATCTACATTGTCAAGCTTCCGCTTGAGTACTCCTGCACTGAGTTCAGTAGCAGCTAATGACGTTGACCCACCAAAACCACAGCAAACTTCGGCCTCGGCAAGTGGTACGACATCAGCACCAGTCAAGCTTCTAATAAGATCATCGAGGATACTTTCACGCCCTAATACATTAGAGCTCTGACAGAAATGATCAATGGCAACAGGTCGAGTGTCACCGCGAGCAAGTGTCCCGTCAGGTAAGCGAGCAGGGCCTGTCAGGTAACCGGTTAGATCGTGAACGCGGTCCCGGAGTTCACGAGCACGTTGCTGCCATACCGGCTCATCTGCGAAAAGTCGTTCGTAATCATGGAACATAGCCAATGCGCAGCTAGGAGACGGCGTCACAACATCATCAGTACCCGCCAGCACTTCAAGGGTTTGCCTTGCCATCCGTCGTCCGTTCTCATCGTCGCCAGAATCGATTGCGGGTAACCCACAGCAGTGTTGATCAGACGGAATGTCAACTTCACAACCTGCCGCCCGAAGTAGGTCAACACTAGCGAGCACTACTTCAGGCGCGAGCCGGTCACTCACACACTGCATGAATAACGTCACACGACGACCAGTTGCCTTTGTGTGTGCAATCGCATCGCCTGATGAACGGAGTGTGGAACGCGAGCGAGCAGGCGTAAGTGGGAATGCCGGGATCGATCGCCAGGAAGCGAATCGGCGAGAAATGAACGGGATTTTTGTAAAGCTTTTGCTGCGAAATGGAAGCGTGGCAACCGCGGCTAATCGAGTCCCTAACGCAACTAGCCTTCTCGAGGTGTATAGACGCATCGTTAAGCGCCGCCAACGAGGAATGCCAACTTCCTGAGCGACGAGACGACGAACTCCGAGAATCTGTTCAGGAAGCGGAATTTCTACTGGACAGACGGTCTCGCAAGCACCGCAGGAAAGACACAAAGACTGCGGTCCAGCAGCAGCTTCAATTTCATGGTGGAAAGCGGTATTCACAAGGCCAATTGGTCCTGTGTAGACATGACCAAAAGCATGACCACCAACCACTTGATAAGCGGGGCAAACATTAGCACAAGCACCACACTTCACACAGCGCAGCGCACTGGATGACCAATCTTGTTCGGCCATCGCGAGTCGTCCATTGTCGACAAGAACGATATGCATCTCATGGCCGGGCACTGGTCCGGTAAAAAACGACGTATATGTTGAGATAGGCTGGCCAGTAGCAGAACGTGCAAGTAGTCGAACTTGCTTCATTGCATCAGCAGTAGTAGGAACAATTTTCTCGATCCCGGCAACTACTACATGGATTTCTGGCAGGCTCGCACTGAGCTCACCATTGCCTTCGTTGGTAACTAGCAGTGTCGTTCCAGTCGAAGCGATCAGTGCATTCGCACCTGTGATACCAACACCGGCGGAAAGAAAGTCCTCACGCAGAGCAGTGCGGGCACTCTTTACCATCGCGGGGATATCATCATCGTCAAATGGAACGCCTAGTTCGTGCTCGAGAATCCTCGCAACTTCCTGACGCCGACGGTGGATCGCAGGCATTACCACGTGGCTCGGACGATCGTTATCGAGCTGCAATAACCATTCGCCGAGGTCAGTCTCGAGCACCTTGATATCAAAGGATTCCAGATATTCGTTAAGGAAGAGCTCTTCTGTCACCATCGACTTCCCTTTGACGACAGTCTCGGCTCCCCGTTCCGTGCACAGTCGTGCGATGTAGTCATTCGCTTCAGCAGCTGTGCCAGCCTCGAAAACAATCGCTCCTGTAGCTTCAGCTGCAACGCGGAATTGTTTGACATGCTCCGGTAATTCCTCGATCACGTGATCTTTCATTACCGCAAGTTCATGACGCAACTGGTCAGCATCCGTCTGCACAATCTCCTCAAGATCCGTGATCTGCTTATCACGTGTTTCACGCCATGAACGTTGAAACTCTAGGAGATTTTGACTCAACGTTTCGTTATCAAGGGCAGCTCGATAACGATCAGCAAAAGGACCAGGTATGCTCATCCTAGAATCACCATGTGCAAGTCTGATGGTCCCTGCACACCAATAGTCAACGAACGTTCGATATCAGCCGTTCTCGACGGACCAGTAACTAGGGTCGCAAGTGAGAGAGAGCCTTCATTCGCCTCGATCCAAGTAGCTACTTCGTCGAGAGAGGAGACAATTCGATCCCGATTTACAACTTGAATCTCGATCCGCGACAGCATCGAGACAGCTCGATCACAGGGATCATCCTGAGCTAGGAGAATCGACCCGGTCTCTGCGACCGCCAACGCACCTTCGACAACTCCAACCGCCGCATCAGCAATCGATTCAAAAGGATTTTTTGGATCAGGGGAACACATTCGATCGCCAAGTGCGGACGTAAGTTGAGGACAACTCGCAGAGAGCGAAGGTGTGACAGCTACTGCCTCGGAACCAGCAAGATCAAGCGCAAGTTCGGCAACATTGGACCATCCTGTAAGTTGATGCACCACGGACTGAGCGACAGCTGCTCGCCTGAGCAACTCGTCAATACTTATTGAACTATTGGTCATGCCTTCACATTACTCTACTCAGACACTTCGGTATTGACGGCGTTGAACAGATCAACAAAGCGACCAAGGGTATTCAGGCGTTCTTGCATCGTCTCACCACTCGGAGAAACCTGCAAAATCGTGATCCCGGCGTCACGGTAAACACGAATACGTTCTTTCACCTGCTCTTCTGTACCAAGCAAATTCGAAGCTATAACAAATTCATCCGGTATCAATGCGGCCGCTTCGTCGCGTCTCCGCTCAAGCCAAAGTTTCAAAACCTCTTGAGCGAGATCGCCATAGCCCTGCCTGGTGTAAGCATCACGGTAAAAGTTGTTCTCAGGCGAACCCATCGCACCCATCTCGAACGCAAATCCCGGCTTCCGAGGCTCCACCAACGCATCGAGTTCATCACCAAATTGGACTACACCGCCAGCCATAAGTTCGATGTCCTCAAAATTGCGACCAACCGCTTCGGCTCCAGTACGAATCTCGTTGAGAAACACATCAGCATGCTCAGGCATAAATGAGGATGCAATCCAACCATCAGCAAGCTCACCTGTCATCCGCAAACTTCTTGGCCCAAGAGTAGCGAGATAAATCGGAACATCGTGTGAGGGTGCACCCGAGCGAAGCGCCCTACCTTCTCCGTCCGGTATCGGGAGCTGATAAACCTTTCCTTCGTACGTGACTCGTTCTCCGCTAGTAGCGAGTCGCACTATATCTACTGTCT
>DKLZ01000041.1:5395-5578 GCA_002455955.1 Dehalococcoidia bacterium UBA6627 | reverse complement strand
CGCCCCCTTTTTTCGTCTGAAATATCTTAGTTACTCAGGAACTTTAGCGCGCGCGGCATCCTTGTCTTGAAACCAGAGAACATTAATCTCTTTGTACATTTCTTCTTCTTCTGGAACATCATCTTCAGCGTAGATCGCAGACACGGGGCATGCAGGTTCGCAGGCACCGCAATCAATACACTC
>DKLZ01000041.1:4551-5093 GCA_002455955.1 Dehalococcoidia bacterium UBA6627 | reverse complement strand
GCAGGCACCGCAATCAATACACTCGTCCGGATCGATGTAGAGGATCTTGTCGACGCCTTCTTCGTAGTGAATGCAATCGACTGGGCACACATCTACGCACGACTGATCCATTGTGTCTATACACGGCGAGGTGATTGTGTAGCTCATACGGGGCGGCTCCTCCCCAAAACATCGTTGTTCCCCAGCGTTACGCTGGCCTTGATTGTGGATAAGTCTACGCAGCGTATCCGATGGAAACAACCTATATTCGACGTTTGGTAGTTACTGTTATCGTTTCCATACTTGCCACCAACGCTTCTGTCTCATGCGTTGTGCTTCTTTTGCCGATGCGGCAGCGGCCATTTCTGCCTCAGCCGAACTGATTAAGGCATGAAGTTGACGCCGCAACATCACTGTCTGTTGTATCAAGTCCGACACGATGCTCGGGTCTTGTTCACTTTCAGGCCAGAAGTCTCTGACGGTCTTGCTAAACTGTGGCACCATCGATCGCCCTTCGGAGATTTCATATTGCCGAAGTTCGTTTGAAACACCTAGTACGGCTT
>DKLZ01000041.1:0-4206 GCA_002455955.1 Dehalococcoidia bacterium UBA6627 | reverse complement strand
TCGCTGACCCTGCCAATGTTCTAATTCCAGAGTGACGATCGCGGCTTCGAGTTGAGTGTGGACGGTCTCGACTATTGGCAGTAGCGCTGCGCGATGGTTTCCCATTGTCTCAGGATCGATCTCGGAACCAGGACGACCAAGATGATAAACAACTGCCAGGTAAACGATTCTTGCATCAGTGTTGCGTAGTTGAATTAGAGGCATGACAGTTCAATGGTATGACTATGCTCCTGCTTTTGCCTTTCTAACTGTCTTGGTATTTCTCAATTGCTTTGAAGAACTTGAACTTTTTCTCTTTGTCGCGTTGCGGGGCGAAGGCTTGGTTGTTGGATTTTTGGTTATATTTGTCGAGCGTTTGCGACGTTTTACTGGCTGCTTTGGCACGTGATCATGGGCTATTAGGGCATTTCTCAAGAAGGAACCTGTTAGTGAATCATCGTTTGTAGAGATCTGTTCCGGTGTGCCTTCTGCTACCAGTTTTCCACCACGATTACCCCCATATGGTCCGAGATCGATAATCCAGTCGGCATTCTTGATCACGTCTAAATGGTGCTCGATAACGACAACAGTGTTGCCACTACTCACCAATCGCTGAAGAACCAGCAGAAGATTTTCGGTGTCAGAAAAAGATAATCCTGTGGTTGGCTCGTCAAGAATATAGAGAGTACGTCCTGTCGCTCGTTTTGATAGTTCAGTTGCAAGCTTGATTCTCTGCGCTTCACCGCCCGATAGTGTGGTTGCAGGTTGTCCGAGCCGGATATAGCCGAGCCCAACGGATGTCAGTGTTTCGAGTTTTCGGCGAGGGCGCGGGAATGCTTCGAAGAAATCGAGAGCTTCAGTGACAGTCATATTAAGAACATCGGCGATTGTTTTGCCTCGGAAGTGGATCTCCAGAGCCTCACGGTTATAGCGAGAGCTCGCACACACCTCGCACGGAACAGTGACATCTGGGAGAAACTGCATCTCGATCAGCATATAGCCATCGCCTTTGCATTCCTCACATCGACCTCCTTTCACGTTGAAGGAGAACCGCCCCGGTTTGTATCCGCGTGCACGTGCTTCCGGCACTTGTGCGAATAATTCGCGAACTTGCGTAAACAGGCCTGTGTATGTTGCTGGATTACTACGCGGTGTCCGTCCAATTGGCGACTGGTCAATGATCACGACTTTATCGAGATGTTCTAAGCCATCAATAGTCTTATGAATGCCACCTCGTTCGCGCGCACCGTTAAGTTCGTGAGAGAGTTCGCGGGCCATTATCTGGTTGACTAGAGTTGACTTTCCGGAACCGGATACGCCGGTTACTGCGATGAAGGTACCTAGTGGGAAGCGAACGTCTATATCTCTAAGGTTATTTTCGGCAGCACCTTTTACGATGACGCTCTCACCACTACCACTGCGCCGTTCTTCCGGTAACGGAATCAAGCGCTTTCCAGACAGGTAGGCACCTGTTAATGATTCTTTGTTTTGCGCTACGTCGTCAGGTCGTCCAACGGCGACCACGCGACCACCGTGCTCACCTGCTCCAGGACCAATGTCGATGAGGTGATCGGCGGCTCGCATCATCGCTTCGTCGTGCTCTACGACAAGGACTGTGTTTCCAAGGTCGCGTAGCTGGGTGAGCGTTCCGATTAATCGTTCGTTATCGACAGGGTGGAGGCCTACAGAGGGTTCGTCGCAAATATAGAGTACGCCCATTAGAGCAGAGCCAATTTGTGTTGCGATCCTAATACGTTGGCCCTCTCCTCCTGACAGTGTGGCTGCCGAACGATCTAGCGTGAGGTAATCGAGCCCGACGTCAGATAAAAACGTGAGACGCGCACAGATCTCTTGGAGAATCTGACGAGAGATCTGTTGTGCTCGACTGTTTAGTGGTGTGTCTTTGGAACGTAGTGTCTCAACCCAGATAAGAGCGTCCCCAACTGCGTCGTGTGTCACCTCCGCTATCGATCGATCATTGACTGTAACGGCGAGTGAAGTCGGATTAAGGCGAGCGCCTTTGCAAGATGGACACGTTACCTCGATCATGTAGCGTTCCAGATCTGAGCGGACCCAATCAGAATCGGTTTCCTGGTATCGCCGTTTTAGGTTTGGGAGTAGACCTTCCCAGGACACTTCATATTCATGATCGCGTCCGCCACGTGAGCGGAATTTTACGGCCATCTTTCTCTCACCGGTGCCGTTCAAGAGCGCATCTATTTGCTCGACAGTGAATTCATCTATTGGTTGATCCAGTCCGAAGCCGTACACCTCGGCCAATGCACCCAGCCTCCGTCGGTACCAGCTTCGTCTGCGTGTCATACGCCGATAAGGTGCGATTGCACCTTCGTCGATTGTGAGACTTTGATTGGGGATTACCAGATCTTGGTCGAGTTCCATCTGAAACCCGAGACCTGTACAGGAGGTGCAAGCTCCGTGTGGTGTATTGAAAGAGAAATTTCGTGGTTCGATCTCGCCGACAGAATATGGTGGGTGTTCAGTGCTCGAGCACGCGAAGTGTTCAGAAAATGTTTGCTCGCTCGCGATCGATCCATCGTTGTCGAGAATTCCGAAAGTCAGGATTCCGTCACCGAGCTTCAATGCTTGTTCGACAGAATCAGAAATTCGCTGCCTTGTCGACGTAATTTCTTCATCGTCAGCTGCAGGGATAATGATCCGGTCGACAATGACATCAATATCGTGCCATTTGTTCTTTTCTAGCGTGATTTCATCGTCGACAGTCATTATCTCGCCGTCGATTCGGAGTCGAATGTAACCTGATTGCTTCACATCAGTAATTACCTGTTGATGTTCACCTCGGCGATGGCGAATTAATGGCGACATCAACATTGCGCGTGTTCCGGGTGACTCTGAAAGTACGGCATCTACTATTTGCTGAACTGTCTGGCGTTCAATTACGCGGTCACAGGTTGGGCAATGGGGTGTTCCGGCTCGTGCATACAACAACCTCAAGTAGTCGTAAATCTCGGTCACCGTTGCAACTGTAGATCGTGGATTCTTGGAAACGCCTTTTTGGTCGATAGAGATCGCTGGAGATAGACCGTCTATGTAGTCAACATCCGGCTTCTCCATTAACCCTAGGAATTGTCGAGCATAAGCTGAAAGGGATTCGACATAACGGCGCTGCCCTTCTGCGTAGATCGTGTCGAATGCGAGAGAGGATTTACCGGACCCTGATACGCCAGTGATCACTACCAACTTATCCCGAGGGATCTCAACGGTGATGTCTTTAAGGTTGTGCTCACGAGCACCAGTGACAATGATGCGATCAAGGGGCAAACAGGTCCTCGCAGACAGCGATCGGAAAGCGATTAAGCGATAGGCGCGATTCATCAGACAGAGTACGAATGTACGTTCTAGCTACTCGCCTATCGTATCGCTCAGGGTATGGCCTCTCAACTCAAGGTTATGCACATCGGAAGAGCAGCCTTGGATGTTCATTGCAAGATGTTCCAACCATTTAAGTTAGAGGAGCAAATGGCTGATCGTCGGATGTACGTTTCTCCGGTGGTTGATCGCCACCATCAAAATCGATGTCTTCCAGTGAGCCGTCTCCAAAAAGTGTATCGAGAGCTGAAGGGTCACTACCGATCGATTCGAGCTGTGACCGCAGTTGATCTTGCGCCTCTTTCAGCTGTTCGTCGGTGAGTCCCATCGAAGTTAGTGTGGAACGGATCAGTTCCTGCACTTCGTCTCCAGCGTTCCGAATTAATGCATCTGCCAGTTCGAGTTGAGTCTCAATCGCTTTGAATCTTTCACGTCGTTCATATTCATTCTCAGTCGAAAGAATCGTAGCCATCAGGCGTGTGAATAGATTTGCAGTACGAGCGATTCGTACTCGATCGTCTGGATCAGAAGGAAATTCTCCGGTGATCGAGACTTCGATCCCGGTTGCTGAATCTGTTGCTTGATACTCCTGAGGCATTGCTTCACCATCCAGTCTATTGGAGATACTGTCGAATCTTCTAATTCTCTCCGGCTAAGAACCGTCGAGGGACATCTCTCATCATCGTGTTTACTTGCCCTTCTGTTACGCCAGACTGAATAAGTGCCGGAATCGCCGTTGTCGACACAAACAGGTAGCGCGTTGGGTCATTGGTGACCGGGTTCGTTCCGATGCGAACTGGCTGAGGTGCATAGTCATGTCCAAGCATCAAGCGCTCAACCCATCCACGCTGAATTAAGGATTGAACGGTAGCGTTTCGC
>DKLZ01000013.1 GCA_002455955.1 Dehalococcoidia bacterium UBA6627 | reverse complement strand
ACAATCGACCTAGATGGAGTTGTCTGTCGCCCGCTGTTCGGCTGGAATGCTGGAATTCACCGCTCATTCCTCGATCCCAATACTGAAGCACCAACCGCGCACGTTTGGCCTCGTTGGTTAAGCTCACCACTGGACCATATCCGCTTCGACATGAGACATCCTGTCCACGGGGCAATAGAGGCACTCAGCCGACTCGCGAAATTTCGAACTCTAGTATTGCTTACCGGTCGGCGTTCCAATCCGTTGCACTGGCTGCGCTGGCACGGGTTAGATCAATTTTATTCTCAAATCGTAATCAATGAGAGCGCCAAGAAGAGCCCTCACTACAAGCTCGACCAGGTCAAACAACTCGGAGCGATCGAGCATGTTGAAGACGACGGACGAACCGCGCAATTACTCGCAGAACTTAGCGACGTAAAGGTTTACTTGCGTAACTGGCCACAGAACCAGCGGCTGAATCTTCATCGGAATGTGAGAAGGATCAATGATCTCGATATGCTCGCCACAATCGTTGAGCAGCATCAAGACCGGTAGCAACTCTGGATCGGGGCTAGTACCCAAGCTAATGTGATGCGGTGACACACAATCTACCACCTACTAGCCATCAGTCTGATAGACCTGACTCAGACGCGAGTGACCGCTCAGACTCTAACGAATACGCTTCTGCCAACGGAATATTCGCATCCCTCCAATTCCGTAATCTACGATTCCTCTGGATCGGTCAAACCGCCCACTCAGCAGCAGTGTGGATGGAGCAGATCGCTTACCCATGGCTTGTTCTAGACCTAACCAACAACAATGCCGCACATGTCGGAGGCATGATGGCGGCGCGCGTGCTACCACAATTGTTCTTCGGACTTTGGGCTGGCGTAATTGCCGATTGGTTCGACCGGAAGATGCTGCTATTCGGTACAAAATTCGCTGTCCTTTTGCTACAAATCACATTCGCCACGATTCTCGTGACCGGCAACATCGAGCTTTGGCATGTATATGCACTGAGCTTCATTCGCGGAACTTTCACAGCGTTCGACCAACCAGCTCGACAATCACTGGTTGCCGACTCAGTCCCTTCAGAACTACTAACAAACGCCGTTGCATTGATGTCTGCGACACAAAATTTCATGAGAATTTTTGGAGTGATGGCAAGCGGTTTACTGATCGCGCTTCTAGGAATAAACGGAACATTCACCACCATGGCAGTGGTCTATCTCGTAACAGTCATAGCAACTTGGTTAATTGACGTTCCAAGCAAGAATAGGACGCACGAAGACACAACAATTACAAGCGACCTAGCCGAGGGGTTGCGATTTGCGTGGTCTTCTGCACCAATCCGAGGCGTCATCTTGTTGTCTCTCGTCTTCTATGGTTTCGCGATGATGTGGATGCAGCTCTTCGCAGCACTAATCGCAAGGACCGTGCTCGACATCGGAGCACTCGGTTTCAGTGCACTAGTCTCGGCAGGTGGAATCGGTGCACTGATCGGATCACTTACCCTCGCCGCAAAACCCAGCCATACACCAGGACGACGAATAGCCACCAGTGTCACGATGATGGGGATATCTCTGATGCTATTCGGTGCTGCGCCATCATTACCTGATCCTTTCGGGCTCGCCATAACCTTCGTCACAATTTTCGCGGTGGGGATTTTTCACGGTGTTTATTTACCGCTCAGCTATACAATCGTGCTGACGGCTGCACCCGATGATTTTCGTGGTCGTGTCGTCAGCATCATCTCACTCGATCGAGGGATGACTACCGTTGGTGCAATCGGCGGAGGGCTACTTGCTGCAAACTTGGGAGTTCAAAACACGCAGCTGCTATATGGTGGTCTTACTTTCCTCGGGGGATTCGCCATCATCGCACTCGCGCAAGGGATGCGTGACTACCGCATCCGATAATCATTCATTTGCCCGAATAATCCTTCAAGACTCAATATCCTATGCAGAAATCCAAACCAGTCCCGCCTAATTTTCCACGTCACTTCTTCAGGCGTACCGATGAGACCTCAGATGATGTGTTCTACCGTGATGCTCGTTTCGTAACACACGTCGACAACGCTACCATCAAGGAACTCACCAAGTTTTATTCCGAAATGATTCCACACAACAGTAATGTACTCGACCTGATGAGTTCCTGGGTTTCACATTTACCCAGTGATATTGATTACAAACAGGTCATCGGGATTGGAATGAACAGACAAGAGCTCGCTAGTAATCAACAGTTGGATGACTTCGTCATCCACGATTTAAACGCGAAACCAGAACTCGCACTACCAAATTCCGAGTTCGACTTCGTCCTCAACGCCTTCTCGGTACAGTACTTAACTCAACCTGTTGCTGTGTTTTCAACAATCGCTCGCCTACTGCGCCCAGGTGGCATTTCAATCGTTGCTTTCTCACATCGAATGTTCCCAACTAAAGCAATCAACGGATGGCAGCACCTCAACAAAGAGGACCGCATCCGGCTAGTTGGTTCCTACCATGTACTTACTAACGATTTCGAGGACCCGATCTATTTTGACCGCTCGCCAGAGAAAGCAGATCCTTTATCGATAGTCGTCTCTCGGAAACGTGGCCTCCACGATCTGGCGAACCATAAGACCGATTAACCCTTGACCGGTGCTCCGAGTCGACGCAACAAGGTTAGGCAAGACTCACGTGGTCCAGCGACATATGGAGGTACCTGCAGACGTTGCGGTGATAACACGAGTCGCTCACCGTTCAATTTCATTAGTTCTCCACCGACACCTTCTAATACTGCGACCCCACCGGCAACATCCCAAACTGATCGTGGTCCGGTAGAAAAATAAACATCTGCCTGTCCATCTGCGGAATGGACCAACTTCACGGCCGCCGATCCGCACGGGTATACATCAAAGGGGATGCTGTAATGGAGCTGGCGCCACTCGTAATCTCGCCTCGAAACAACCACTCGCCTGACTTCCCGTCGATCAGCTATTGACGCCAGTGGAACCCCGTCCAAACGAGACTCAATATGTTCACCACTGACCAACCCGGACAATACTGAAGATTGTGCATCACCGCCGTCAACGATCGGTAAACCAACAGCACCGAGAACAAGCTGAGCATCGAGGAAGAGTCCTACCGAAACTCCGAATTCCGGGAGTCCACGCAAAAACTCTCGCGTCCCATCTAGTGGGTCAACGACCCAGGTCGGCTCGCCATGAACCAATGGTTCCTCTTGACGAGACTCCTCTGATAGCCAATGTGCACCGCTAATCAGACCCATTAATTCGCGGCGAAGCACCTCGTCAGCAGCATGATCCGCTTCAGTAACAGGACCTTCACCAGGTTTATAGCCAACTCGAACGGAATCTTGCCCAAGTACAGCAAGGATCGCACGATTCGCCTCCGCAACCGCATGTTCAAGGCCGGAACGCACATCCTTGAGATCAACTTTTTGATTCTCCGATGAACCGTTAATCACAGGCAAGTACTGACATCAACATCAGGTATATATCCCTAGAGTACTCTGACATCCTACCGGTCAAATCGACACCAAACGAGGAGTCGAATCACTTCCAACCAACCTTGAAATCATCTCGCTACGGTCACGTATTATGTTCCCATTCCGATGCAAGCCAACCGGTATTGAAATCGAATGCATCGAACTCATAGCCGGAAACATGTTGTCCGATCGAGGCAATTTCAATTGGCGTGGTAAGTGGGAACATGCCAGGTACTTCATCGAAAAGGGTCCTCTGTGCCTTACGCATCGCATCAGCTCGCCGATCGGGAACCAGTTCAGATAATGCAGTAACAACTGCGGAATCGAATATCGGATTCGAATAGCCCCAAAGTGAAAAGTCACCATTAAGTCCCCCTGTAGTGTGTAACCGAAGACCCATATCCGGCGTATCCAGCCCATGTAGTTCGAGAAGCGTCGCTTCGAAATCACCAGCCAGGAAGGACCGCTGCCAATCGCTGTGCTCTTCTAACCGAAACCGG
The DNA here is from genome assembly GCA_002455955.1 of Dehalococcoidia bacterium UBA6627. Taxonomy (GTDB): domain Bacteria; phylum Chloroflexota; class Dehalococcoidia; order UBA2979; family UBA2979; genus UBA6627. The sequence continues at coordinate 3,246 of DKLZ01000013.1, read as the reverse complement.
GCTCTAAATCCGACATCTCTTAGCTGACTTTCCAAAAGATCGATATATCGGTGTGGCTCGAAGGTTTTGGACGTGATGATTTCGAACTCGATCCCCTCGGCACCCGCTGCACTTAAGAGGCGTTTTGCCTCAAGAGGATCGTGACGATAGAGCGGGTGCTGAATAAGCTCCTCGACCGGAAGAGCATCAGCAGTGTGAGCCGCACCAACTGGTCCTGCGACTGCACTACTATCCAACGTGGCAAGAGCCGAGCGATCTAAACTAATCGAAATTGCTCTTCGGATTCGTTCATCCTGGAATGCCTCGATATATCTAGTAGCTTCACCACCTTTTTTGGGTAGAAGTGACAGACCAAGGCCTCGCTGGCTCCGAGAATAACGACTAACTTCCCTGGCACTTGAACGCTCTCGAGTATCCCCGAGACTATCTACAGAGTGATGCTCACGCACATCCAGCTGGCCCGCAAAAAACGCTGCATCAAGATCACTCTCTGTAGGCAAGTGCAACACACTAATCTCCTCAAGTCGCGGATACCCTTCTTCGTAATAGTTTGGATTTGCAAACAAGACATACCCTGATAAATCTTGTCCTGCCGGAACGAATGGCCCACTCCCTACTGGTTCTAAGAAAGTTCGATACCCACTTTCTCCGCGAATACCTGCTTCAGGGGCAGACAAGAATTCAAAAAACGAGGCAAACGGGGCACGAAGCTCAACGACTAGAGTATTGGATTCAGGAGCAGTCACGTTTTCGATCACCTCAGAAAACAGATAAGTGCCATCCTCGGCGCGTCGTTCGAAGTCACGTTGAATTAACTCACTTGTTATTGGTACAGCCATCCCCAAGGCATCATGATGGAAGAATGCATTCGGTCGTATTCTGAAAACTACTTTTAGTGAGTCAACTATCTCAAAATTGCTAGCAAGATCGGAATATATCGTCGCATCGCGTGGATCAACAGCAATCAATCGAGAGTAAACAAGCATCTCCTCGAATCGACTAAACGGAACCGCACTATTAACACTTTCTCGACGAACTCCGAGTCTTAACCGACCTGTACGACGATCATTGGGATTCTCCTGTCGAAGCTGGAGAGGGATTGCCCTCTCTGGTATCGACTCCTGAATATCAGGACCGCAGCCCAAGCTATACCAGCCCAAGCTGACTAACCCCGAGATACCTCCTACAAAACGTAATGCATCACGTCTGGAGTAAGTCCGTACCACTAACACCATCCACAACTCTATGGGTCGAAGTGCAATGTCTATTACGAGAATAACGAAGAAGTGCCAAACATTTACGTTTCAATGCGATCTCAGGCCATTTGGCCGGTAGCATCAACCACGTGCAACACTTCGACGATACTCCAGACGATTCACGCCCACGCAATCCATGGCCGCGATTGCTCGCACTCTGTTCCGTGTTGATCATTTTGATTTTGGGAGCAGGGGCTTGCTTGGTTGCATTCCTAGGGAGCGGAGCAGAATCGAAAATCAGAATTCCCCTAAACGAACTCGAGCCTGATATCCCTCGCTTCGAGCCAATTACAAGCTGGGGTTCCGATTCAGAACAGTTCACTTACGGTATCTGGGTAGTGCGCATTCCGAATCAGCGAACGGTTGCCTACTTCTCTCGCGAGGTGGATTCAGGTTGCCATCTGCAATGGCAACCCACTGTGCGAGTCAAAGACACGGTCGGCGTTTTTAGCAACAATTGCAGCGAAAACAGCTACTCCATCCATGGCGCAGCGATTAACGGTAACACCATTCGTGACCTCGACCATTTCGATGTGTCTGAGGTCTCAGGCTATGCCATAGTCGACTTTCACATCCTACGCATCGGTATTTGCACTAGAACGCCAACAGCCAATGACTACATTTGCAGCCCGGAATTCGGCTCAACGACTCGACTGATACCACGGCATACAGCCCTGCCTGAAAACTTTGCCCGACAGTAGTGGACTCTCAGAGGGCAATGCACCTAGCCAGTGAAGATTTGGTAATTACCAGATCCCAAGCGCCATTTTGACTTCCTCTGAAGCCATTGCTTTGGGATCCCACGGCGGACTCCACACCAAGTTCACTTCAACATCTTCAACACCATCGACATCCATCGCTTTGTGATAAATCATTCCCTGCAGCAACGGTCCTACGGGACATGCCGGTGAGGTCAGGGTCATATCGACAGTCACCATACCTTCGTCGTTGACATCAACGTCATAGATTAAGCCCAGTTCTACGACGCTCATGTGTAGCTCTGGATCTTCGACTGTTTTGAGCACCGTCCATATCTCGTCAGTCATAGGAGATTGAGTGGTATCAGTGTCAGTCATCGTCTTCATTCCTCTCATCAGTCGAGATCGGACCTGCCGCAAAGTCTTCTTTCAGGGCTTGCTCAAGAGTTTTCCAAGCTAACGAAGCACACTTAACGCGCGCAGGAAACTTCGCAACGCCAACAAGCATCTCACTGTCACCGAGATCGTAGTCAGAACTCTCACCTGTAATCATAAGCTGTTGGAAGGCTTCTATCGCAATTCGTGCCTCCTCGCGATCCAGTTCTTTGACCTGATCAGTCATCATCGAAGCAGAAGCCTGAGAGATAGAGCAGCCTTGTCCCGAAAATCGCACGTCAGTAATTCGGCTGTCTTCAAGCTGTACAGCCAAATGGATCTCGTCACCGCAAAGGGGATTCGAACCATCAGCAGTACAGGTGGGCGCTTCCAACTCACCACGATTACGCGGACTACGGTAATGTTCGAGAATGACTTCACGATAGAGATCAGTCATCAAACTTCCACTGGATTCGAGATCTCGTCTCACCGTCATGACCTGTTCCCAAAAATTCGACTAGTCTCCTCGACAGCGTTTACAAGAGTGTCAACTTCGTCTCGAGTGTTATAGATGTAGAAAGATGCCCGAGCAGTAGCTGGGACTTTAAGTGCAGCCATCACTGGCTGCGCGCAATGGTGCCCAGCACGGATTGCAACACCATAATCGTCCAAAACCTGCCCGATATCATGAGGATGCACACCTTCTAGTGAAAATGAGACAACGCCTCCACGGGCCTTGACTTCGGGTGGACCGAAGATTTCTACACCTGGTGTGTCACCAAGACGATCCAGTGTGTACTGCGTGAGATCCAGTTCATGAGCACGAACCTCATCCATTCCGATATTCATCAGATATTTAAGAGCTGCACCAAAACCTACAACACCTGCAATATTCGGAGTTCCAGCCTCAAATTTAT
>DKLZ01000031.1 GCA_002455955.1 Dehalococcoidia bacterium UBA6627 | reverse complement strand
GTGCTGCGTCAGAACCAATCGCTCACTCAGCTATGGCAGGGTTGCTGTCGCTAGCGCGACGCTTACCTTACTTCGCAAACCAACAGCACAAACAAATCTGGCAACGACTGCCGCCTGATCTAATCGCTGAAGACCTCAGCTCCCAAACTCTCGTTGTCTACGGACTCGGCGCTATCGGCACGGAGTTAGCCCGACTGGCCAGTGCCTTCGGCTTATACACCATCGGAGTCCGTCGACACCCTCGCCGGACCGATGACGCAGTTGACGAGTTGGTGCATCCAGACGATCTCAACGTGATACTTCCTCGTGCTGACTGGCTCGCAGTCACAGCTAACCTCACTAAGGATACGCGCGGCGCGATCGGCGAAGACCAGCTTGGTCGGCTTCCCTCGGGAGCCCATGTACTCAACGTTGCTCGCGGTGCGATCATTGATGAACCAGCCCTGATAGCTTCCCTGCAGTCAGGCCACCTTGGAGGCGCGTACCTCGATGTCTTTGCAGTAGAACCTTTGCCTATGGAATCACCGCTTTGGGAATTACCCAACGTGATCGTATCTCCGCACAACTCGTGGGCGGCAAAAGGTAATACTGAGCGTGCTCGTCTCATCTTTCTTACCAACCTTGAAGCGTGGCTCGGAGATGAACCGCTTCCTCACCATGTGTCAGAACGTTGACACCAATACCGCAATTACGGTCGCATCCCCACACGAATCTTAGGACCAAGCTGATTAGCGTTTATCGAATGAGTCATGCGGATATAGTCAATGATCGCAGGGCGAGTGTCTCGCGGGTCGATCACCTCGAGCGGTGCCGCCAGACCTGGCTGACGCAGTACCGAAGCTGCCTTAATGAAACGCTCCTCTATCTCACGTCGAAGTGCTACCGGATCCTCTGCTGCTTCAATTTCACGCTTGAACGCGGCTTGAACTCCACCCTCAGCTACAAGAGATCCTGACTCTCCTGATGGCCATGCATAACGCATGCCCATCCCATTCTGCTTTGCTGTCCCTCCAGCCACACCGTAGAGGCGTCGCGTCACGATTGTTATGTAAGGAATAGTCGCTTCTGTCACAGCAGCCATCGCGTGATTCGAGAATCTGATGATGCCGCGTTTCTCCGAATCCTGTCCAATCATGAAACCAGGCACGTCACAGAAAAATATCACCGGAATGTGGAATGTGTTTGCAAAGTCAACGAATCTCTCGAATTTAATACACGCATCAACCGTCATCGCCCCACCGTGATAGCGACAGTCATTCGCCATTACTGCAACCGGAAAGCCATCGATGCGTGCGAGCATCGTTACCAGCGCACGTCCAAACAGTCGTGAAATCTCGAATGTCGAGTCTTTGTCCACAACCATGTCGATCAATTTATAGACGTCATACACCATATGACGGTTGCGCGGCACGAATGAAAGCAATTCTTCTTCGCGTCGGTTTGGATCATCGGTGGGATCTAATCGAGGTGGTAATTCCCAGACGTTCGACGGCAGATATGAAAGGAATTGTCTGATCTGACTAAAGGCATCCGCTTCATCCTCAGCAACATTGTGAATGGTACCGGCTGTCTGAGCTTGAACTCGATAGTCGCCGAGCTCTTGCTTCGTCATGTCTACACCAAGGGCTTGCTTCACCATCGGTGGGCCACCGACGAAAGTGTCACTGTTCTTGGTCATTACACTGAAATGACTGTCCCCTGCGTGTACGGCAGGCGCACCCGCTACAGTGCCGAGTACCGCTGATACGACTGGCACCTGCGCCAGCAGGTTTCCTTTTGCGAGACTGTCTAGCAGTGTATTCCTCGAGGCTGGAGTGACAGTGGATGAGTCAAAGTGACGTGGAATATCGAAACTTCCCGGTACGCCACTCGGCTCTAAATCGAGGTTATCAGGAGGCGGATCGCTAATGCGGTGGTGAATAATTGACGCTGCATCACCGATAGGATTTTTCAGGTCATAATTGCGCACGCTGCCACCAGCAGAATCAAGCAATCGGATCATCGGAATTCCGAGATCTTCGGCGAACTGATTAATGCTCCGACCTTTACCGGCAATACCCGCAGCATTCACAGCGCCGTCACCTGAGCCGCCACGGATGGTGAAATCACCACCAGTGACAATCACTTTGCGGCCACCAATCAGACCATATCCTCCGATCGACGTGTTCGGACGGAACGTCAGAAGATGATCGTCTTCGTCATAGGTGGCAATACCATTCATCGTTCCGACTTCCTGAAAGGATTTCGGATCGAGCAGTACGTCCAGACGTTCCCTCACGGTGAGGCGTCCTTGTGCATGTTGACGGTCGATCCCTTCGGAACCTCCCATCCTCTTCGCTAGCTCGCGCTTTTGAGTCAACTCTTCTAGTTCTGGCTTCCAATCCATGGAATCACCTCACACTGACTGATATCGCGCCCGTTCGTGAACGTATCGTGCGATACTACTTGATATTCGGTCCTCGACTCGTCGGCAGCTTAGCACCATAATCACTACCTATCAGCAGCGGCATATATGCGATGCTCACAGATCTACAATAAGCCAAACTATCGGATCCTAATCTTCAGCGCCCCTGTTCAGAAGCACTGTTTCAAATCAGTCCTGCACTGAAATTTGCCAGTTATGATGTTTGGGAATCAAGTTGCAACTTGCAGGTGAACTATCGATCATCTATGCGAATAGCTTCTAAAAGAATCATTGATGACCAATCATATACCTCGGTTAAATGCTCGATGCTGAACCGCATTTGACCGACAAACAATCGACCTAGAGGAGAGACATATGACCTGGCAACCAGAAATCGATGAACTCGCCCGTCGCCACTCCCTTAAAGAGGAGATGGGCGGCCCCGAGGGAGTCGACCGCCAGCATAGCCATGGAAAGCTCACTATTCGAGAGCGCATCGACCTTCTCGCCGACCCAGGCACTTTCGATGAGATGGGCAAACTACAGGGCAGAACTGTTTACAACGATGCTGGTGAGCTTGAAAGCTTCAGCCCGGTATCACGTGTCCGTGGTTTAGCAAAAGTCAACGGACGTCGGGTTCATGTCAGCGGTCAAGACTTCACAATCCGTGGGGGAACAGCCCGTACTGATGATGGTGGAGTAGACATTGGCCATGGTCATCCAGACGCTAATCAGCTGCGGCTCCCAAATATCAACTTACTCGACGGAGCCGGAGGAAGTGTCCAAGAATTCGACGACCTTGGTCGTACCTATATCCCGGATGGTGACTTCAGCAACTATTGCAACCTTCTCAGTATCTCACCGGTCGTAACGGCTGTCCTCGGCCCAGCTGCGGGCGGTTCCGCGCCAATCCCACCATTGAGCCATTTCAGCGTGATGGCGAAGGGTACCGGCCAAGTATTTCCAGGTGGGCCACCGGTTGTGAAGGCAGCCTTAAATCTAGATATCGACAAAGATGTTCTCGGTGGTTCTGAAATACATACAAAGATTAGTGGCGTAGTCGATAACATTGCCGAGGATGAAGCGGATGCGATCTCTCAGGTCAAACAATTCCTAAGTTATCTCCCTGACAACGTCTGGGAGATGCCGCCCCGCATAGAATCAACAGATGACCCAAATCGCCGAGACGAGCGGTTACTCTCACTCATTCCTCGAGATAAACGAAAGCCCTATAACCCGCGGGTGATTATCGAAGGTGTCCTCGACGAAGGCTCTTTTTTCGAAATCGCCCCGGATTATGGTTCATCACGCATCATCGGACTTGCCCGAGCAGACGGATATCCGGTAGGCGTCATGGCAAACAACCCTAATCGCCGAGGCGGGTCCATGGACTCCGATGCAGCTGAGAAATCAGCACGTCTGGTCCAACTCTGCGACACCTTCCATATTCCTATGGTTGTACTGATGGACGATCCGGGATTTATGGTAGGCCCGGAGTCCGAAATGAATGGAATCGAACGCTCCGGAGCACGGCTTCTCTATTCGATCGTGCAGAGCAAGATGCCCTGGATTTCATTCATCTGCCGTCAATCATTCGGCTTAGCCGGTAGTCTGCAATTTCGACCAGGCCCTCATATGTTCCGTCGTTACGCTTGGGTGTCTGGCCATTGGGGATCGATGCATATTGAAGGCGGCACCAGTGCAGCTTTCCGTCGTGTGATCGAAGCGGCCGATGATCCCGAAGCGAAAAGGCTCGAAATCGAGAATTCCTTTCAACGCATCGCCTCGCCGTTTCGTACCGCGGAAGCAAGCGGCCTCGACCTCATCGATCCACGAGACACTCGTGCGATCATGTGTGACTTCGTCGACATGGCACAAGGCGTAATTAAGACTCAACTAGGTCCAGGTATAGGACCCACCTATAGACCGTAGGGGACAGTTTCGTTCGAGCAGCTGCAGACCATCAACAATGAAGACGTACACTCTGCGTTTACGTCAGCAGAATATTCCATCACTGGAGACACAACGACTCGACACGTAGACCGCGTAGGAGAAGATTCATGAGTAACGAAGAAACAAACAAAACTCCTCAGGACTGGCAACCAGAGGTCGATGAGCTCAACGAACGAAAACGCCTCGCCCTTAAGATGGGTGGAGAAGAGCGTGTTAATCGTCACCATGAATTTGGAAAACTTACGATCCGCGAACGGATCAATGAACTCGTTGATCCTGGCAGCTTTCATGAAATCGGTGGACTCGCCGGATATGGTGAATATCAGGATGGCAAGTTCATCGACTTCAAGCCTCTGCCATACGTAGGCGGGCTCGCGATGATTGACGGACGTCGTGTGGTGGTTGGTGGAAACGATTTCACTGTCAGTGGGGGAGCTGCTGACATCAGCACACAGGAACGATTCAAAAGCCTATTCCTTGCAGATATGGCACGTGAATACCGTATCCCTTTGATCACATTTCATGAAGGCGCAGGAGCAAATGTCGCTGCTGAAGGAGACGGATACGGCCATCTCCCCAGTTCCTTTGATGTATTTGGACCAGACATCCGAGCTGGCCAAGAAGTACCGGTTATGTATACGGTTTCCGGAGCAACTGCCGGTGGGGTCGCAGCTAGCGCAATGCTCGGCCACTTCACAGTCATGACACCACAAGGATCACTGTTTGCAGCAGGGCCACCATTAGTTAAGCGTGCTCTTGGTCAGGACGTAACGAAAGAAGAGCTAGGTGGCCCAGAGATCCACATCGCCAAATCAGGCGCGATCGATAATCGAGCTAAAGATGAATCAGACTCATTCTGGCAGATAAAGAAATTTCTCTCGTACATGCCAAATAATGTTTATCAGCAACCACCTGTATTGCCCACCAACGACCCAGTAGACCGTGAAGAGCCAGAACTTTTATCGATCATCCCACGTGAACGAACCAAAGCGTATGACATGCGCCGTGTAATCGAACTCATTGTCGATGACGGCGACTACTTCGAAATTAAGCCTGAGTTCGGTGCATCAATTCATACCATTTTTGCACGTATCGGCGGTTACACAGTTGGCATCGTGGCGAATAATCCCAACGACATCGCTGGTGCGATGTCGGCTGATTCAGCTGACAAACAGGGCCATTTCGTCGAACTCTGCGACCACTTCCACATCCCGATCGTGTTCCTTGCAGACGTTCCTGGTTTCATGATCGGACCACGTGCCGAAAGCACCGGAACCCTGCGCCATGGCATGCGCGCATACTGGGCAACTTATCTGGCGACCGTCCCAGTGTTTACGGTAATTACGCGCAAAAATTTCGGTATGGCAGGTCAAGCAACAGCGAACGTCGGCGGGATCAATTATCGCGTCGGTTGGCCTTCCGGCGATTGGGGTTCAATCCCGATCGAAGGTGGTGTTGCTGCAGCGTACCGGCGTGAAATTGAAAGTGCACCAGATCCTGACCAGCGCCGCGCTGAGATAGAGGCTCATTTACTACAGTTTCGAAACCCGTTCCGAACCGCAGAAGCATTCGGAATTGAAGACATCATCGATCCTCGTCAGACACGCAGCTATATCCACCGATTTCTGGAGCTTGCATACGAAACACTCTCGACTCAGTTAGGGGTTAAATCAAAAGCAGGCGTTCGACCTTGACCAATAACCATCCCTACAACGAATTTAAAGGTGAATTACCACTCACTGGCATACGTGTTCTTGACCTCGCCGATGAGCGAGCTGCCCTAGCAGGCAGAGTACTCGCCGACCTTGGCGCCGACGTCACACTCGTGGAACCACCAAATGGTGTTCACACACGTCATTTGGCGCCCTTCCTGAACGATGAACCTGAAGTGAATCGGTCTTATCAGCACCTGTACTTCAATGCGAACAAACGATCCGTGGTACTTGACATCTCTACCGACACTGGCGCTAACCAGTTACGTGAACTCGTGGGCGGTATCGACATACTGATTGAAACTGGGCATCCCGATCAAATGAGCGCTCACGGTCTCGGCTACGATGACCTGCAAAGAATCAACCCTGACCTAATTTTCATCTCTGTCAGTCCATTCGGCCGTCAGGGACCACGTCGCGATTGGAAAGCTACCGACCTGACAGCATCGGCGGCCGCTGGATTGCTTCAAGTGACGGGTGACATCGAAGATCCTCCAACTCATGGGCCAGCATTCCCCGCCCACACGATGTCAGGACTCACAGCAGCAACTGCAGCACTCGTCGGCTTGAGAGGACGAGACGTATATGGCGATGGTGCGCACGTAGACATTTCGATGCAAGAAGCAACTGCATTCGCCACAGTACAAACTTCAAATCCCAACACCTGGTTCTGGCGCAAAGAGATTCCAGTGCGACCAGCACTAAGTCAGACAATTAAGTGTGCGGATGGCAAATGGGTAGGGTGCAACATTTCACCACTGCACCTTGGTACGTTTCTGTCGATGCTTGACGCGGCAGGAGTCGATCACAACCTCACGCCTGACGACCATGATGTGATCCACTCGCGCGGCCAGGCCACATGGCAACACCTTGAGAATCCGCTTCAAGACCTTGCTCGAGAGCTCGCAGCTAAATTGCCACGGGATGAATTCCTCCGCAGTCTATGGGATGGCGGTCATGCTGCGATGCCAACATTGAGCTTTCCTGAAATGATTGAGACGGAGCACTACGAAAAAGAAATGCAGTTTCAGGACGTGAATGCACCTGCATTGGGACATTCACTGTCATACAGTCGCAGCCCGGTCGACTCAATTCAGCCGCCAATTCCGATCTCCAGCTCACCTATACTTGGAGAGCGCCCAATCGGTGAACTCCTCAATTTCACTCAAGACAATAAAACCTCAAACCCGAAGACGTCCGTTCCACGCATGCCACTGAGCGGAATACGCGTTCTCGACTTCACGTGGGTACTTGCTGGACCGCTCGGTACGAGAATGTTCGCAAATTTTGGAGCAGAAGTAATCAAAATCGAGTCAAGCCTTCGACCCGACGCACTGCGCAATCAACCTCTGCCAAATGGACGTATCGAGCCAAATATCGGTGATCAGTTCAACAGCGCCAACGGTGGCAAGAAATCTGTCACAATCAACCTCACCACTGAACGTGGGAAAGAACTCGTTCGCCAACTGGTCGCGAAATCAGATGTCATTGTCAACAATTACTCTGCCGGAGCGTTTACACGTATGGGTTTCCCGTACGAAGAACTCCGAAAAATCAACCCTGGAATCATTCTGCTCCAGCTACCCGGCGTCGGTGGTGACGGACCATGGTCAAGTAAACGCACTCTCGGTAACCTACTGATGGCTGCATCGGGTTTGAACTTCCTCGCCGGATTCCCCGGCCGTTCACCTAGAGGTATGGGGGTCGCTTACCCAGACTTCACCTCACCACATCTACTCGTAACCACAATTCTCGCCGCACTACGTGCTCGTGAACAAACTGGTACAGGTCGCGAAATCGAATTGTCACAACTTTCAGCTACGGTGTCTTTAGCCGGTGCAGAGTGGATGCATTTCGCGCATACAGGGGAACTTCCTCCACGACCTGGCAACACAGACCAGAATTATTCTCCTCACGGGGTCTACCGAACAACAGGTGAAGACGAATGGGTGGCACTCGCTGTCGACGGAGACAAGCAATGGATCGCTCTTATCGAAGCGATGGGGCGACCGGAACTAGCGGACGATGATCGATTCTCCAATCACGTACAACGGAAGCTAAACGAGAGTGAGCTCGACAAGATTATCTCGAACTGGACAGCGACAGGTGACCGTTGGGACTTGGCAACACGTCTGCAGAGGGTGGGTATCGCTGCTAGCCCTGTTGAGAATTTGCAAGACCTGATCGAAATCGACGAAGGCTTCTCATCGCATTATCAGCATATCCATCAACCTAGTGATCCGGAATGGGATATCGCAGTTACAGGTGAACCGATCCGTTTTACAGACGAACAGACACGAATTATCGAACGTGCACCAATGCTTGGAGAACACAACGAATACGTGCTCCGTGAGGTGTTAGGACTTTCACAAGAGGAATGCGACGAGTTAATCATGAACGACATCGTGATTTAGTGAATATGTCGATCAGGATGATCCACCAGCACAGCGATATTGATAAAAACATGCCGTATCGCCAATCACGAGGCGACTAATGACAACATCACAGCGACCTGCAGTCCGTGGGGTCACACACATGGTGTCTTCGGGGCACTATCTGGCGACAGCAGCGGGGTACCGGATCCTAGAAGATGGCGGAAACGCGATCGATGCTGGAGTAGCTGCTGGTATCGTTCTTGGGGTGACACTCCCCCAGTGGGTGAGTTTCGGTGGTGTAGCGCCAGTAATGATCTACGACGCCGACTGCGGAGAAGTCGCAACTGTCAGTGGACTTGGTCGTTGGCCCGAGGCTGCAACTCTTGAGGCCATTATCAACCGCACAAACGGGTCGCTGCCCTCACCGATTCTTCGCTGCGTAACTCCCGCAGCACCTGATGCGTGGCTTACATCACTTGAACGGTTTGGCACCATGCCGTTCGAACAAGTAGTCGCACCTGCTCTAGAAATATGCCGCGATGGGTTCGTAGTCCAAGGAACACTAGCGCACTTCCTTCCTGAAATGGAGCCACTGATGGAAACATCTCCTGGCCTCCGAAACCTTCTAAAACCGAACAACGAACTTCTCACAGAAGGTGAACTCCTTAAGCAGCCGCAGCTCGCTGAGACCTTCGGCCGCCTAATCGATGCTGAAAAAGCATCGGATGGTTCCGGGCGTGAATCGGGTATTCGTGCTGCACGTGACTCCTTCTATCGTGGAGATATAGCGAGTGAAATCAGTTCCTTTGTACAAGCGCAGGACGGATTACTGAGCTACGGCGATCTTGCGAACTTCACGGTTGCTATCGAACCACCCGTGACCGGACGCTTTGGTGACCTGACGATCAATGCGTGTGGAGCGTGGTGCCAGGGACCTGCCCTAGTCGAAACACTCCAAATACTTAACGGCTTCGACCTCGCGGCTCTGGGCCACAACAGTGCTGACTATATCCACGTAGTAGTCGAAGCGATCAAGCTAGCGTTCGCGGACCGACACTATTTCATCGGTGACCCTGAGTTCGTCCCAGTTCCTTTAGAAGGGCTCCTGTCACCCTCCTACGCAGAGCAACGCCAATCAGAAATCGACCTCGTTCACGCTAACCCTGAAATGCCTCCACCCGGTGATCCTTTCGCTCATCAAGCTGAACCACGCGGTAATTGGCCAACACCGGCTATACCGGAATCAGCAATAGCACCCATCCCAGAAGACACTAGCTATATCTGCGTAGTCGATCGTTGGGGCAACGCTTTCTCGGCCACTCCAAGCGATGCCTACCAAAACTACATTCCAGAACTCGGATTCGGTATCTCGTCTCGCGGGTCTCAGTCTTGGCTAGATCCTGACCATCCGGCCGTGTTGGCACCTAACAAGCGTCCACGACTGACACCCAACCCGGCTATGGCGTTTCGAGACAGAAAATTGTTCCTCACGTTCGGCACACCCGGCCTTGATGTACAAGTGCAAGCGATGACACAGCTCCTAGCAAATATCACGGTGTTCGACTTAAACCCTCAAGAGGCCGTAGAAGCGCCACGGTTCGCAAGCTACAGCTTTCCATTAACAGGTATGAATGGTCGTTACGAACCGGGTTTGCTTCGCTGCGAGTCTGGGATCGGGAAAAAGACTATCGATGATCTCTCGGCACGCGGGCACCAGGTCAAAGACTGGGGTGACCGGAACTACCTCGCTGGCGGCCTTTGTGCGATACAGATCGATTCCGACCGTGGAACGTTGACCGCCGGTGCTGATTTTCGCAGAGACTGCTACGCGATGGGACGCTGATACACTTCTCCGCGTACCAATACCGCGTCGTGCGTCTGCAAACCAATTACCATGCCGCTTCTAGAAGATCGATGGTTTCTCTCCGTCGTTCGTCAGCGCTACGTAGTCCGCTGTTCGCATTAAAATTCTTCAGAGTTGCATCGGCGATACTCGGAAAATCATCTTGTGACAAGCCAAGTTCGCTTATCCGTAACGGCATATCCGCGGTCCGATAAATCTCCTCAATTTCATCGGCGACTGCACGAACGGCGTCCACTGGCGACATGTTCTCAACCCAAACGTCAAGGAGCTGAGCGATGCGCTGTGCAGAATCGATAGACGCTGTAACAGCACTCCTCCGAGTGACGGTTGCTTGCAACACTGAAATCGACTCACCCTGCCCAACATGTGGATAGAGCACATGCAACGCCGTTGAAATAGCGGAATCTCCTAGAGAGACATTGTCACCGACACTCGCTCCACCG
>DKLZ01000088.1 GCA_002455955.1 Dehalococcoidia bacterium UBA6627 | reverse complement strand
CTTCATCGAAACATTGAACCCTTCAGTTCTTTGACCAAAATATTACCCTAAGGCTGCGCTGCCGGAGCAGGTTGTTCTGTACCGGCTTCACAACGGAATCCATTAGTCAAATAAACAAATGACTGTTGAACAGGCTCAAGTGATTGCCCAGTCACAGTCATCGCGTACGACCGCTCATCATTTGGACAAACCCAACCACCAATGATCCCGTAACCAGCGACCACTCCACCTTCATCACGCGTGAGAAATGTCCCGAACGAACCTGGCTGGTTGTCGACAGTCAACCCAGCTCCTGCTCCAGCCGCTTCGAATTCTGCGCCCGTCAACGACTGCAACATCTCAAACGCACCGATCACTGATTCCTCAGGGGTAAGGGGTGGTTGCGCCGAATTCCAAACCAAAAACAAACTGGCGCCACCCGCAGCAGCCAATAAGCTTCCACTTTCGTTAGAAGCCTCTGCAGTCGTGAGACCGGCACTCGTAACTGTAACGTTAGACGGCACGGGCAGACCAAATCCGTAGTCGTTGTAATCTTCGATCGCAACTGGCGTAGGCGTAGCGAAGCTCGCTAAGCCGTTCTCTCCAATCACGATGACCTTTTTCAAGATATCGATTTCGGCTGTCAATCTCTCGATGGTCTCAAGATTTTCCTCGACCATTTTTTGACTTCCAGCAAAAGAGGCTTCAGACTCTGCTTCCAACGCCGTAACCTGCGCCGCTAGTTCATCAATCTTCTGCAATGAATCCGAGTCTGAACTTCCCGAGCATCCACTAAGAACAAATACTGACAGAACAGTCGATAGAGCGACCGACCAGGTAAGTCTCATGAAACAGCATCCTCATCCATCATTAATAAACAGCGGTCCTATAGACATGGCCAACACCAGTAAAGCACCTTGCAGGGTTAGGTGAACTCAAACTCAAGGAGAACGTTAACAATCAATCACCTGTACACAAATAGTGGATTCGTCATCTATAGTCAGCTGCATGAAAGTGACCCATTCTGTTCACCATCCGGGCAACATCACCGATAACACAGGCCTGCTGCCGACGGTGGTAGCGATTCACGGTCACGGAGCTCATAGTCAAGACCTACTCGGACTTGCACCCTTCCTGGCTAACGGTCGATTACTCATGATCTGCCCGCAAGCTGAATTCATGCTGCAGCCTGGCCTCCCCAGTTACACTTGGTTCGAGCCGACTGGAACCGATCTGAAGCGTTCACCAGCAGAATTCGAACGTGTAGCAGAACGAGTATCCGATTTTATTGTCGAGGCACTGCGCCAATACAACGGCGACCCCTCTCGCACTGTTTTACTTGGATTCAGCCAAGGCGGGTCGCTCGCCTACCGTATCAGCCTAGGTGAGCCGGAGCGATTCGCGGGTATTGCCGCGCTCAGCACCTGGCTGCCCGAAGAAGCTGAGACAGCCGCCAGTTCTGGCGAAGCTCTCGCTGCGTTGCCAGTCCTCGTACAACATGGCACCAACGACCCTGCCATCGACATAAACAGAGGACAAGATTCACGAGACCGTCTTACAGCCCTAGGCGTGAAACTCCGGTATCTCGAATACGAGATGCAGCATCAAATCAGTGCCGAGAGCCTGAGAGACCTTTCCCGTTGGTGCGAACAAATTTTGGACTTACCATCACTGGAAACACCAGAGCACGACAGCCCTTCAGGACAGATAACTTAAGTGCACTGCTGCCGTTCGACCGATGGGATATATGGGGATAAATCATGACCTATGAAACATTGAAATATGAAGTCCGAAATAACGTCGGGCACATAACACTAAATCGTCCAGAAGCAGCTAACGCTCTGGATGTGCAAATGTCCCGTGACTTGATGGACGTCTCATTTGAAACGAGTGAAGACCCTGATGTACGCGCCATCCTGATAACGGGTTCAGGTCGATTCTTCTGTGCGGGAGGTGACCTGAAGAAATTTGCGGCCAGTGGCGATTCATTACCAAAACTCTTGAAAGAGGAAACAACCTACCTACACGTAGCAATATCGCGTTTCACACGTGATGATGCGCCGGTACTCGCAGCAGTGAACGGAACAGCAGCAGGAGCAGGTATGAGCCTAGCTTGCAGCTGTGACATCGTCTTGGCCAGCGATTCAGCAGTATTCACTATGGCTTACACTAAAGCCGGTCTTACGCCAGACGGATCATCAACTTACTTTCTACCACGACAAGTTGGACTGAGGTTAGCGACGGAATTGACATTGACTAATCGTGTACTCACTGCTGAAGAAGCTCGAGAATTCGGGATAGTGACGCGGGTAGTGCCCGGCGACCAGCTGAGCGCAGAAGCAACCGAGATTGCAGAGGAAATCGCCAGTGGGCCTACAGCTGCATTTGGAGAAGCTCGCCGACTTCTACACAGTGGACTCGTTTCGACGCTAGAAACTCAAATGGAACTGGAGACACAAGCGATAGCAGCTATGGGCGCTACAAAGGACGGCCAGGAGGGCGTACAAGCCTTCCTAGAAAAGAGGAAACCCACCTTCAACGGCAACTAGAACCTCAGCGATTCACAATCAGGGCCGAGGGCAGCATTATCAGGCTGACGCATGTCCACCGCATAACGAGATTTCGGGCCTCGAATGACAAGTAACTCTGAATACCGTTAGGCCTTCTGAACTTTCCCCTCTAACATGCATTCGTCGGGCCTCCGTAGCTCAGGGGATAGAGCATCGGCCTCCTAAGCCGTGAGCCCAGGTTCGAATCCTGGCGGGGGTACCATTCTGTGTCACACAAATAATTTCTTAGTTGTTGACGAACGCCACAACGCAGACCGTCACCAAATATCCTGAAAATAATCTGTGTCGGAAGAGAGATCGGTCTGGCTAAATCGAAAAGTCGCCGCCGGACATCACTCAATGCTTCGTCCCTTGCACGGAACAGGGATCAATAAAGAGCGCACAAACACCATCTGATCTAGTCTCACAGAATGCCGCCGATTGAAGAAGCGCTACTGCTCATCCTCGCTGGTGTACTGATCGGATCTTACTCAGTTTCGATCGGTGCCGGCGGTGGATTTTTGATCGCGCCATTGTTGTTACTGCGCTACCCAGAAGCAGAACCAGAAGCGATAACAACAGCATCATTAACAGCAGTTGTCATCACTAGTGTCGCTTCCTCAGCAATCGTAATCCCCGAACGACGTGTCGATATGCCTGTAGCACTTGCAATCGCGGGAATAGCAGCACCAGCTGGAATCCTCGGTGCTCTCGGCACAGTGGCGATACCGAGAGCGGTATTCGCAATCGGTTTTGCAGTGTTACTTGTCGCCTTGGCGCTTTACATCATCCTACGACCCACAAGTCCGGATCCTCCGCCAGACGCCGATGGTGTGGATCGGCACCTAGAGGACCGTGACGCCAACCACTTCAATTATCGTATCCCGATCCGCCGCAGCATCGCTCCAAATGCAGCAATGGCGTTTCTCTCAGCACTAGCGGGCATTGGAGGCGGTCCGATTGGTGTGCCAATCATGACAAGAATTATGCGTATCCCTCACGCAATAGCCGTCCCAACAATTCAAGTCAAGACTGCGATTTACTCAGCGATCGTCGTACTCTTCCATCTGGCCCTAGACCACGCAGGCGAACCCATGGCCGACGTGCCATTCCTAGGATTAGGAGTGATTATCGCAAATCCCTTTGGACAACGCCTACGCCGCCGCCTTGGTGAAGGCCCCTTGATGCAAGCACTCGCCTTCGGACTCTTCTTGGTAGCTGCACGCACTGCGTTTAGCGCGTTTGAATAGCAGGTACCTGCGTTACTAGTACGCTGGCCATCAAACATTGAGAGAGAACCCTATGTTCACGGAACGACGAACCAAACTCATTGAAAAAATGACCGCGGAAGCCGATCATCCAGCGGCAATCTTTGTCTCAGCTCGCGAAGCGACGAGAAACTCGGACGTCAATTATGAATTTCGCCAAGAATCATCATTCTACTACCTCACAGGCTTTGACGAACCCGACAGTGTCGCGCTGATTAGACCTGGTACCGAAGCGCCATTCGTGATGTTTGTCCGCCCACACGACCCTGAGATGGCGATCTGGGTGGGTCCTCGTGTTGGCATAGAAGGAGCAGTCGAGAACTACGGAGCTGACAAGGCATATCCGATCGAAGCGATCGAGGAGCACCTAACTGAGCTTCTGTCGGAAACAGAAACACTTTACTACCCGCTCGGAGCAGACGAAGAACTCGATGCGCTAATCCTCAAACAAATGACTCTTCGTCGCCAAAATGCACAACGCGGCCCCAGAGCACTCGGTGATCTTCGCGATCCTGATCCACTTATAGGTGAAATGCGACTCCGCAAATCAGAGAATGAGATCGCTTCTCTCACACAAGCTGCCGTAGTAACTGGCCAAGGTTTCGAGCGCGCAATGCGAACAACACGTTCTGGTCTCCACGAATACGAAGTACAAGCAGCAATGGAGTCAGAGTTCCGCCGCCTAGGATCGCGACGTAACGGCTACCCATCCATCGTCGCGTCCGCTCACGACTCCTGCATACTGCATTACACGACGAATCGTAAAGAGCTCGTCGACGGTGATCTGCTTTTAATTGATGCAGGCGCCGAATGGGAATATTACACAGCCGACGTCACTCGAACATGGCCCGTCAACGGTCAATTTACACCAGAGCAACGCACCATTTACGACGTTGTGCTCCGTGCACAGCACGCTGGTATAGCCGCCGCACAACCCAATCATCGTTTCGATGAAATCCATGAAGCATCAGTGCGCGTTCTCGTAGAAGGTCTTACCGACTTAAAAATCCTCAAGGGCAACATCGAACAGCTGATCGAGAATGATTCATACCGACCCTTTTACATGCACTCCACCTCACACTGGCTTGGGATGGACGTCCACGACGTCGGACGTTACAGGAACGGAGAAGACTCCATTAATTTAGAATCAGGTATGTGTCTCACCGTGGAACCAGGTCTTTATTTAGATCCGAAAAATGAAAATATCCCTGAGGCTTATCGCGGTATTGGGATCCGCATCGAGGACGATATCCTCATCACTCTCGATGGGAACAAGAACTTAAGTAGTCATATCCCCAGCACACCGGAAGAAATCGAGGCCATCGTCGGCCATCTAGAACGATAGCAGTAGGCTAGCGACGGCGAGTCACCAAGAGCTCAGGATCAATATTGGACATACCCGTACCGAATCATCATGAAGAATATAGCTGAATACTTCTATAGCCAGTCATGACAATTCGAATAGACATCGCATATCTATAACACTTGAGTAAATAGGTCGTAGGAACCTCGAATCAGAACACTAGTACTGATAATCTGCCTACTCCTCTAGACTGAACCCTTGACAACTCACCTCCAATTCACGCATTATCCTCTCCCCGCAATACTCAAAGTGCTGATGCGGGTAATCATTTCTTGGCTCGATTCGGGCTTTGCAGGGTAACCCCCAGCACACCGCCCGCACGACGTAGTGGTCGCCCGCACCAAGCTTGCGGCCGATATGGACCGAAAATCATGCATATCCCTCGCTATTTCACCACTGCCGGGCAAGATCCATATGACGGAGTCCCTTTTGAGACCCGTACTTCCCGTATCGTTAATCCTGACGGTTCTGTCGTCTTCGAGGCAGAAAACATCATGATGCCTTCACAGTTTTCTCAGGTAGCAACTGACATCATGGCCCAGAAGTATTTCCGAAAAGAAGGCGTCCCGGATAAGACACGTCCTATTGATGAGGACGGTATTCCTGAGTGGCTGCAAGCTCGAGTGCCAGTTGAAGGTTCAGAAATAAGCGGCGAGCAGGATGCACGCCAAACATTCCATCGACTCGCTGGCACTTGGACTTATTGGGGTCAACGTTACGGCTACTTTGATGGTGAAGACGATGCACGCGCATTCTACGATGAGCTTGCCTACATGATGGCAACGCAGCGAAGTGCACCTAACTCTCCGCAATGGTTCAACACCGGATTGCACTGGGCTTACGGTATAGAAGGGCCACCACAAGGACACTCTTACGTCGATCCAGACACAGGAAATATGACAAGGTCGAGTAGTGCCTACGCGCGACCTCAACCGCATGCTTGCTTCATCCAGTCCGTCAAAGACGACCTCGTTAACGAGGGTGGAATTATGGATCTTTGGACTCGTGAAGCCAGAATCTTCAAATATGGATCCGGCACCGGATCTAACTTTTCTTCGATACGTGGTGAGAACGAAAAACTATCCGGCGGAGGTAGCTCTTCTGGATTGATGTCCTTTCTTAAGATTGGTGACCGAGCAGCAGGTGCAATCAAGTCAGGTGGGACTACCCGGCGCGCTGCAAAGATGGTGATCGTCAATGCCGATCATCCAGACGTAGAGGAGTTTGTCGACTGGAAGGTGAAAGAGGAGCACAAAGTAGCGACTATGGTGGCGGGATCACGCATGGTTCGCCGCCACTTGTCAACCATCCTCGAAGCATCCATCGAGAGCACGGACCCGAGTGAAAATCGCACCCTTCGCAAGGCAGTTCGGAGAGCAAATCGCGATGGCGTTCCGGAAACTTTCGTCCAAAGAGTCCTTCAACTTGCTAGCCAAGGCGAAAAGGAGATCGACTTCCAAGAGTTCGACACCGACTGGCAGGGAGAGGCATATGCCACCGTTTCTGGGCAGAACTCAAATAACTCAATTCGTGTGACATCTGAATTCATGCAAGCAGTCGACAAGGATGGTGACTGGGACCTAATCCGTCGCACCGATAACAAGGTACATAAAACCATCCGTGCTCGAGAGCTCTGGGATCGGATCGGTCGAGCAGCTTGGCAATCCGCTGATCCTGGTTTGCAATTCGACACGACTATCAACGAATGGCACACGGCCCCAGCAGGCGGTCGAATCAACGGCTCTAACCCCTGCAGTGAATACATGTTTCTCGACGACACTGCCTGCAACCTAGCGTCGATCAACCTACTAGCGTTCACCGACCCAGATACAGGTGACTTCGATACCGAGGGGTACCAACACGCAATTAGACTTTGGACTATCGTCCTTGAGATATCTGTTCTTATGGCTCAGTACCCAAGCGAGATCATAGCCGAACTGTCGTACAACTACCGAACACTCGGTCTCGGCTATGCAAACCTTGGAGCGCTGCTAATGCTGGAGGGTATTCCATACGACTCAGCTGAAGCACTCGCATGGACCGGCGCGCTCACTTCGATTTTAACCGGAGTCTCCTACACAACTTCAGCTGAGATAGCTAGCGAACTTGGGACATTTCCAAGCTACAAAGAAAACCGCGAATCAATGCTGCGCGTGATCCGTCAACATCGTAATGCAGCATATAACGCACCAGCAGAACACTACGAGGGACTCACCGTTCTCCCTCATGCTATTGATGAAGATTCCTGCCCACCGGATCTCTTGAAGGTCGCGCGCAGCGCTTGGGACCAAGCACTCGACCTTGGGGAACAATATGGTTACCGAAACGCTCAGACCACTCTAATCGCACCCACAGGCACGATCGGACTCCTAATGGATTGCGATACGACAGGTGTCGAACCCGATTTTGCACTAGTAAAGTTCAAGAAGCTGGCAGGGGGAGGGTATTTCCGAATTATCAATGATTCCGTGCCCACCGCACTGCGGCGCCTAGGCTATTCGCGTAACCAATCAGACGAAATCGTCGCATATGCAGTTGGCACTCAACACCTTGAAGGAACACCATTTATTAATCGCATCTCGCTCGCCGAACGTGGATTCACACAACCAGTTCTTGACGAGCTTGATAGTGCAATCGCCACCTCATTTCACATTAGATTTTCCTTTAATCGTCACCAATTCGGCGATGAATTCTGCACTGATGTCCTTGGATTTAGCAAAGAGCAACTCGATGATCCAAGCTTCGACATACTTAATGCGCTCGGCTTCAATTCAGAACAGATCGAGATAGCGAATGACCATATCCTCGGTCGCATGACACTAGAGGACGCTCCTCACCTCCGTCAGGAGCATTATCCAGTTTTCGATTGTGCCAACAAGTGCGGAAAATACGGAACCCGCTACATCGAACCGATGGCGCATGTACGTACCGTAGCTGCCGCACAACCATTCATCTCTGGTGCAATTAGCAAGACGATCAACATGCCAGAAACCGCGACAGTCGACGATGTAAAAGAAGTCTATGCCTCCGCTGCTGTCTCTATGGTCAAGGCTCTGGCGCTCTATCGCGATGGATCTAAGCTCTCGCAGCCACTGAGCTCGTCTGCATTAGATAACTTGGACATGTATGACGAAGATGAGGATGAAATTCAAGAGCACCCGGCCGTTCTGGCGGCGCAACAGATGCTTCAGGAACTGCGTCGAGGTGAACGACAGCGTCTACCATCACGTCGCTCCGGATACTCTCAGAAGGCAAAAGTCGGCGGGCACACGATCTACATTCACACAGGTGAATTCCAAACCGAGAACGGTGACTCACCGCAGCTAGGTGAGATATTTATCGACACAGCCAAAGACGGTGCTGCCTTCCGCAGTTTAATGAACTGCTTTGCCATCGCTGTCTCTATGGGACTTCAGTACGGTGTTCCACTTCAAAAGTTTGTTGACACTTTCGTCTTTACCAAATTCGAGCCAAACGGGATGGTGATCGGGCACGACCGCATTCAATTCTCTAGCTCGATCATCGATTACATCTTCCGTGAGCTAGCCGTTACTTACCTGGGTCGCGAAGATCTAGCGCATCTCGGCCCTGTTAGCCTCACCACTGATCCAAGCGCGGATGATGATGTTCCCGTCGACATCGGCGCTCAAGCCAATCCAATAACGGTCGATAGCACCGTGTCTCAAACAAACATAGGAAATGACACCTTCACAGCCCCAGCCCCTCGTCAGCTCCAAGCTGGATTGACTGCGACGGAATTTAGCACGCCAGAACTAGTCCCAGTAACGGCTGTTGTGGGAGAACAAAATCAACAGAAACTCATGGTCGAACAGGCTCGTCAATCTGGTTTCGAAGGCGATCCTTGTCCGGAATGTGGTCAACTAATGATGGTCCGCAACGGCACCTGCTTAAAGTGCATGGACTGCGGAACGACAACCGGATGTAGTTAACCAGCCACCCGATAAGAGCAGCAAAAATGGACCTAACCTTCTATGAGAATGTGATAATTAAGCGACGATCCAGATCAATCTTGCCGCTTCTGAGCCAATCACTAACTCGGTCTTAGCAAATCCATCATCTGTGACACTCAATGTCACGGTACCCAGATATGGTGCAACTTCACGCACTGAGATCGTCGCTGTTGGTCTAATTCCCTCTTGATCGAAGAATCTCAATAATGCTTCGTCTTCCTCAAACACTCTCTCAACAACACCAGTATCCCCAGCACCGAGATCACTGAGCCGGACTCGTGACATCTCTTTAGTTCCACTTTCACCTGGTATCGGGTACCCGAACGGTGACACTTCACGTTCACCTAGCAATCTTATGATCAGAGGTTCAGTCACATCTGAGATTGCATGTTCCATCAGGTGCGCTTCCTCGTAGGCACGCCACCAATCAAGAGACATCACATCTACCAACAGGCACTCTGCCAAGCGATGCCGACGAACCATCTGTTCGGCTCGATCGAAACCCATCTTCGTGAGATGAATTCGTTTCTTAGCATCGATCCGAACTAATGAATTCCTTTTCAGTCGCGACAGCATCCCCGCAACTGATGCTGGCTTTGTCCCTAAGCGTTCCGCGACTCGAGCAGCTATCACTTCTTCACCCTCGTCATTTGAGAGTCTGTAAATGGTTGTAAGTGCGTCATCGACGGCAACGTTTGTTACCTGTTTTGGCACGTCCGTGCTCCTCGTACTTAGTCGAGTGTATGTGAATTATTCACACTGCTGATGGTGAGTAAGATGGAATTATGATGCTTATCCTACCATTGCAATATGTCCAATTCCCTCTACCAGATTTCTCTTGAATCAAGAATCTCTCTGGTTATATGGAATTACGAGATGAACTTACCCGACACGTTTTCTGTTTAGCTTGGAACTAAATAATGTGCTTCACTAATTCGCCCCGTCGAATAAACAACCGATGCTAACTATGAACCACCTGACACATACACCGCAGCGGTATCGCTGAGCGATTCATCAGCGAACGAAAAAACTCTCAATAAATAAGACATCACTTAAGCAATCAATCGAAGCTCTTTCGATCTTAATCGCGGAGGCCCAAATCCTCATCTGAACATCCCTGTAATCTCAATCAAACATCTTCTACCAGGAGTCTTACGCTTTTGACATTTACGCACTACCACGTATTACATCTCATTTTTTAGACGTCGACCTGCAGTGCGACCTATCTTAAACCAGTGTCTCCTTCTACTAGTAATCGTTCTTTCAGCCTTCCTTGCATGAGTAACCATCGCTTCACATAGCAGAATCAAACCTTCAAGATCATCCAAATTAACTGTTTCTGCTCGTACCCGATTCCTAGGACCAGCATTATGCCAATTCCCGAGGGCAAGGCAGGCAGCGCCCGTCTCGTAACCCATCAAATCAAAAGCCGTCGCCTCCGTTCCGCCAGCATCCATAAGTTTTCGTTGATAACTAAACTTTGACTGTGTCGAAGCTATCTTTTGCGCCAATTCTGTCATCCACATAGTCACTACCGGAGAAAAAATATGCTCCCTATCACCCACTCGAACGATAGGCCCACCACCTTGCTTTGCTCGTCCTCCAGCACTAGACGAGGTCTCAAGAGCGACTATTAGAGCATCTTCAGGAATTTCCTTAGCGGCTGCCGCTGCAGCCGCACCGACCAATCCAACTTCCTCAGCACGTGTAAACAACCCTATTAGATGCCCCGTCCGACCCTCTGCGACAAGACGGTCGAGAGTCGCCAACACTGTCACTACCCCAACGAGGTCGTCACACTGACGACCGTGGACCGTTCTACCGCGAAAGCGACACACTTCAACATCCCAGAGAGCGATGTCACCGACCTCAACAGTCCCAGAACTCTCAAGTACAGCCCTAGCTCCTACAATACGTTTAGGCATCCCTCGCTTCGTCGGTTTCGACGAGATCACAGTTGTGACTCGGGCACGAACCGCGTTCGATTGTTTCTCAGACCCGTAGATTCGTACTCGCTCACCTTTTCCATATTCAGCTGATAATCCACCTCGAAATTCGAGCGTTAAGCGTCGCCCTTTCACGCCTGTTACTACGAACCCAGGGTGATCCATATGAGCTTCGAGCACAAAAGGTCGGTTCGCCTGTCCATGCCGATATGTAATATATGCGTTCCCAAACGGATCCAACCTAAACGCCAACCTTCGGTCCTTCGCAAAATTCTCGAGGTACGCCTGCACACCATGCTCACGATAGGATGTTGTAGGAATGGGCAGCACTTCTTGCAGTAATCGTTTTAATGAGGTTGGGCGAAGTATTCGTTTCTGATTTTGGAGCATCGATGCACCTCAATTCGCCTACCCTATGCCAGTTTTCAGCCGATGCAAGTCACTACCCGCGAACGAATACTTCAGTCTCTTATCAGGGGTGATTTGGACCTCCGCTGCGGATCTTTGCTCATCAGCTTATTTCGATCGGACTAACGAGCCAACGTGCTCATCATCTAACCCTTCTCTTTCAAGAACATTGATATCAATTTTCACTTCTTGTCATTGGTGCCATCAACCTCCGGCGCTTACGATCGAAGTATGACCTCCACCGAACAACCACGCTCCCCCACACCACTCAGTCCCGAACCTGTACCGAAAGTGCGACGACGTAAAGACAACCGTGCGCACAATCGTCCTCTCGTACCTATCGAACTCGAGCTCACAGGCTTCGCTCACGGGGGGCGCGCTATCGGCCATGCTGATGATGGACGAATCGTGTTCGTCGAATACGCGATGCCAGGGGAAAGGGTAATTGCCGAAATTACTAACGACACCGTCGCTTACATTGAGGCGACTGCCGTACTAGTACTCCAAGCTTCTGAACATCGCGTTGAGGCTCCTTGTGGCTACTTCGGGCGTTGTGGTGGTTGTCAACTCCAACATATCGACTATTCGGAACAACTACGATTGAAGACTAGCGTGGTCCGTGACCAGTTAGAGCGCATCGGTCAGTTCGATAGTGTTGAGACTGAAAAGAAGACGCTCAGTATGCTTGGTATGGAAAACCCTTGGCATTATCGAAACCACATGCGCTACACCGTCCGTCGCGACGGACAAGTCGGGTTCATGCAGCGTGGGACTCACCGCTTCTTAAGAATCGATCAATGCGAAATCGCCTCGACGCGAGCTAACGAATTACTCGCCGCGATCCAAGATCGAACTATGCAAACTCGCCAAATTTCGATCCGCGTTGGAGAGCAAATCGATGATTTTTTGATCCAACCACACTTGCAATGGCGCCCGCGCACTCCAGCATCGAGACCTTCAAGTGGACAACGTTCCTACCACGAACGCCTAGGGAACCACGACTATCGAATCTCCGCTGCTGCTTTCTTCCAAGTAAACACGCGTCAGGCAGAAAACCTGATCCGCCTAGTTGCCGAGCGCGTTCTTGAATGTCAACCGCAAGTCCTCGTAGATGCCTACTCTGGCGTCGGCACGTTTGCCGCTCAACTTGCGCCCGAGATTGGTCAAATCTTGACAATAGAATCATCGGCCGCAGCTGAAGACGACGCCGCAATCAACCTCAGAGGAATCGAAAATGTCGAACGACTCTTCGGAAGCGTGGAAGCGTTACTACCTAATATCGACCCTGCACCTGATGTAGTTATCATCGACCCTCCACGCTCGGGTCTTGAGCCCAGCGTGATCAACACAATGATCGGCTCATCTACTAGACGCGTAGTCTACGTATCCTGTGATCCATCCACGTTGGCACGTGATCTGCGACTCTTCGTCGATGGCGGATTCACCCTTATCGACGTTCAACCCATCGACATGTTCCCTCACACTCAGCACATTGAATGCGTCACCGTTCTCGATAGATCGACCGAAAGATTACGTTGACCATTTTCAACTGTTCTTTCGACAGAAGCCTATTAGGTTCAAAAAGAGTTTTTATGACAAGAGCAGTCGACTATCGACTAAGGAACTTACCTAGGTTTCATTGCTGAGACGTACGCTGAAGTCACACCTCGGTCGTTATCCTCATAGTCCGCCGTAGCATCCACGAATCCAGCTCTCGTAATAATCTCGAGGTATTCAGTCAATGGTAATGCACCGGCTATACAACTTGCCCAGGCCTCAGCATCACCACGTTCCTCTTGAGAAATGTTCCTTGTCCATACCATATCGGACACACGTAATTTGCCACCCGGCTTCATCACCCGAAACACTTCACGGAATACTCTAGCTTTGTCAGTCGAGAGATTGATCACACAGTTCGAAATAACCGTGTCGAAATGATCTGACTGAAAAGGAATATCCTCAATCTCACCGAGGCGGAAACGTACGTTTTTCGCCTCAATTTTTTCCGCATTCCATCTCGCTAGTCGAATCATCGAAGGCGTCATGTCCAGACCCCAGACCTCGCCGTCTAATCCCACCTGCCTCGCTGCTAAGAAGCAATCAATTCCTCCGCCTGATCCGAGGTCAAGTATGGTTTCTCCTGAGTTCAACTCAGCAAGCGCGACCGGGTTTCCACAACCAAGTGAAGCGTCCAAGGCTGAGTCTGGAAGCTCTGCTGCTTGTTCCTCCGAATACAGCATCGAACCTTTGCTAGTGCGCTCGCCTCCTACATCAGAGAGTTCCGATGCGCTAGATCCGCAATTAGCAGAGCTGGGGTCACTTTGGTCTGAGACACAACAACTTTGACCGGGATCTACGTTTTGAATGAAATCAAGTGTCAGCTCGCCCGTATCCTGCCTATCAACCGTTGCTGCCTCAGCAAGCACACGCTCAGCAATACCGCTGTATCGCTCGCTGACAGCATCCTGAATATCTTGAAATCGCTGACTCCCATTTTCATTTCCCGAAGTCATGCTATGCCTCCCACCAGAAGACGAAAGTGAGCTAGGTGGTTACCCAAAGAAACTGAACACTGGTCTTCTGCAACAAGAATAACCATTTTGTGATAGCGATCGCTATAAGTCAGCGAGCAGCTGCCGACAGTGCACGCATCCGCTTTACTGCCCGAAGATGTCTTTGAACGACCGTCATCGCCCCCTCTTCGGTGATCGCGAACTTCGGAGCGACTTTCCAAAACATCGGAAGGTAACGACGCCATTCCGCTAGAATATCTCGGGCTCGATCGGAATTGGTCACTTCTTGATGGCGACGAACCAGTGCCTCCAGCAATTCGATGTCCTCAGGCCCAGTGACCTGCTCGAGACCTACTAGTTCCTGATTTACTCTTGACCGAAAGTCGCCTCGCTCGTCGAGCACAAATGCAACACCATTTGACATTCCCGCGCCGAAGTTACGCCCTGTCTCACCCAGGATTACTACGGCACCATCTGTCATATACTCACAACCGTGATCCCCGATACCTTCGACGACCGCACGACCTCCCGAGTTACGAACACCGAATCTCTCTCCGGCTCGTCCTGCGATAAACAATGCTCCACCTGTTGCTCCATACAGGACTGTGTTACCTACGAGTACTGCTTCGTGCGAGGCAACAGGCATGTCTGGGTGTGGCCGGATTGTGATGTCACCACCATTCATCCCCTTGGCCACATAGTCATTCGCCTCTCCAGTCAGATGAAGCCGCATACCACGAGCAAGAAATGCGCCAAACGACTGGCCCGCGCTTCCAGTGAAGTGCAAGTCAATCGTTCCATATGGTAATCCTTCATCACCATAGCGCCGCGCAATGCGTCCTGAGATACGCGCGCCAACTGCTCTGTTCGTATTCTTGATTGGATACTGCAGGCGTACTGGCGTTTTTTGCTCAATAGCATCTTTCACATCATCTATGATCTGATCATCCAGAACCACGTCTTCAACACGATCGTTTCGCTCAGCTTGAGCCATATACGGTTGCGTCCGTCCAGCATCTACTGGAGCGATTACCCGATCCAGATTGATTTTGTCGGAACGCTGATCGCCTTCGGGTTTCAATTGGTACAAGAGATCGGCACGACCGATCAGTTCGTCTATCGATCGATAACCTAAACTAGCGAGTAATCCACGAATCTCTTCGGCAACATGGGTCAGATATGACACCAACATTTCCGGTGTTCCAAAATACTTTTCGCGCAAATCTTCTCGCTGTGTAGCAACTCCCACTGGGCAACTATTCAGATGGCATTGTCGTGCCATCTTGCAACCGACCGCTATCAGCGCAGTCGTTCCGAAACCATACTGCTCGGCACCTAACATCGCAGCGATGACCACGTCGCGGCCACGCTTAAACCCACCATCGGTCCGGATTGTGACTCGACCACGGAGACCATTCGTTACCAACACTTCTTGTGTCTCAGCTAAACCAAGTTCCCATGGCACACCGGCGTACTTAATTGAAGACAGTGGACTCGCTCCAGTACCACCCTCAGCACCACTTATTTGAATCACATCTGCATATGCCTTCGCCACTCCGGCTGCGATCGTTCCTACTCCCTCACAGCCAACTAACTTTACGCACACTCGCGCTTCTGGATTGACCATCTTTAAGTCATAGATCAGCTGAGAAATGTCTTCGATCGAGTAAATATCATGATGCGGTGGTGGCGAAATCAATGGTGTACCGGGCGTAACGTGGCGTAGTGTCGCTATATACGGGTTCACCTTGAAGCCAGGCAACTGCCCACCTTCACCTGGCTTCGATCCCTGAGAGATCTTGATCTCCAACTCCTTTGCGGCCGCAAGATATGCAGGTGTCACCCCAAAACGGCCCGAGGCTACTTGCTTAACCGCCGAATTTGCGTCCTGTTTATCACCATCCGGTGAATATCGATTCGGATCTTCGCCACCCTCGCCAGTATTCGAACGTGCACCTAGTTGATTCATCGCACGCGCGATGTCTTCATGGGCTTCAGGACTTAATGCGCCAAGCGACATCGCTCCAGTTTGGAATCTCTTTGTGATGTCCGAAATTGATTCAGTTTCAGCTATCGGAATTGGTTCCTTATCTGACTTTATTCCCAAAAGATCTCTAGGAGTCGCTGGCGGTGCACTATCAAGGATCTCTAGGTAGGAGTCGTAGTCGGCATTACTCCCCTCTTCACCGACCGTTCGATGCAAAGCACGCCACATTTTCGGCGCGTTTCCATGATGATCAGCGTTCCCGCGAAACTTGTACCAACCTCCAGCAACGAGTGGTTCACCTTCAGGGAACGCACGTGCATGACGTTCGATTACATCCGCGCCGATATCGTCAAACTCAATCCCACCAATACGACTAGTAGTCCCGGGAAAGCAACACTCGATTACCTCGTCACCAACACCAAGTGCTTCAAATATCTGTCCACCGTGGTATGAAGACACGGCTGAGATGCCCATTTTTGACATAATTTTTAGAATGCCTGTATCGACAGCCTGCCCGTAGCGTCGGAATACCTCCTCTAGAGTATCTTCACCAAATGCGCCTTCATGAGTGAGTGAACGCAAGACATCTAGTGCGACGTATGGAATGACAGCGCTTGCACCGAACCCGATCAGTGTCGCGAAGTGATGAACATCTCGTGCATCTCCGGTCTGTGCGATGATACTCGCTCGCATCCGTCGCCCAGTCCGGATCAGATGGTGATGCACTGCACCAATCGCTAATAGCATCGGTACAGGTGCCCATTCTTCATCGACCATTCGATCGCTTATAACTAGAATCGAATCTCCTGCATCGACCGCAGCAGAAGCAGCCGAACAGAGATCATCAATCGCCAGCTTCAACGCTCCTTGACCATCTGCAACTCTGAAACGTGCTTGTAGGGTTGCGACGCTAAAATGGTCCGTATCTAGATGTTTCAATGCTGCCAATTCCTCATCAAGCATCAATGGGCTCGTTAGGTGCACCAATCGTGCAGCCTCCGGAGTAGATTCCAGAATCGACTGCCGTTTTCCTAGATATGTATCTAGTGACATCACAACCTCTTCGCGAATCGAATCGATTGCAGGGTTGGTCACCTGTGCGAAGCGTTGTTTGAAATAAGTGTAAAGGAGGCGGCTCTCGTTCTGAAAAGCAGACAGTGGAGTGTCATCACCCATCGATCCCACTGGCTCTTTACCATCCTTCGCCATCGGTTTCACAACGTATTCAATCTCTTCGCGGGTATAACCATGTAGATGTTGCATCGCAAGCACATCTGGCGGTGGATCGAGCTGTTTGTGCTGAACATCAGCTGTTTGGAGGTGCACCAAATGCCGGTCGACCCACTCCCCATACGGACGACGCTGCACCAATTCTCGTGCAATGTCTTCATCGTGAAGAAACTTACGCCGCGCCGTGTCTACGGCAATCATCTGCCCTGGCCCGATACGCCCTGATTCGACAATTTTTGCAAATGGAGTATCGATCAGGCCTACTTCCGAACCCATGATTACCATGCCGTCAGAGGTGACTTGGTACCGCGCTGGTCTTAGGCCGTTACGGTCCATCACAGCCCCGGTTGTAGTACCGTTGGTAAATGCCACCGCGGCTGGGCCATCCCACGGCTCCATCAGAGCAGCGTGATACTCATAAAAAGATCGCAGGTGCGGATGGATGTTTGGCATGTTTTCCCAAGCTTCGGGAATTAACATTCGCATCGCATGCAATAAGTCTCGCCCAGACATCACTAACAATTCCAAGGCTTCATCAAACGAGGCGGTATCGGAGCCCATAGGTTTGATCACTGGCAGCAAGTCGACAACATCGTCTCCCCAAACTGCTGACTTCAGATCGGGTTCGCGCGCTATCATCCAGTTCCGATTACCCAGCAGTGTGTTGAACTCACCGTTATGTGAAACCATCCGGAAAGGCTGAGCGATCTTCCACTCCGGCAATGTGTTAGTCGCATAGCGCTGATGCAGCAAAGCTGTCCGAGATTGAACCCGATCATCAGCAAGATCGGTAAAGAATTCCTTCAGTCGTGGAGCGACCATTAAACCCTTGTAAACCAAGGTCCTCGAAGACATCGAAACCACATAACAATCGAGTCCTTGCTCATGGAATGTTCGCTCAGCTCGACGCCGAGCAAGATAGAGTAGACGCTCGAATTCAGGAATATCTAAATCAGACCGCCTAAGCATCAGTAGCTGCTCTATCCCGGGCAGTGTCTCTAGTCCCTGAGGTCCGAGTTGACCTGGATCGTGCGGTACTTCGCGCCAACCGATTATCTCGATCCCGAGGCCTGTCACTTCTGCCTCTAATGCTATACGTGCTTGGCCACGATCAGGATCTTCTTTTGGCAGGAACACCATAGCCACCGCGAGATCATCACGGTCATCAATTGTGGTTCCCAATCGCTCGCAATCCTCCCGGAGTAACTCAAATGGCACTTCGATCGTTATACCCGTGCCATCTCCTGTTAACGGGTCTGCATTTACAGCCCCACGGTGAGTGAGTGAAATCACAGCTTGGATCGCAAGTTCAACGAGTTCGTGGCTTCTCGTGCCATCAATGCTGGCAATAAATCCGGTCCCGCAGGCATCCCGACCAGGCCAAGCGGGAGCCATCATGCCACCGGCTTCCGGATGTACATTCTCGAGGTTGCCCGTTTGCGACGGGACGGTACGTGAAGTCAAACTAAGACCTATCTTTCAACCTAGAGCGGAGACACAACGGCCCTATGGGATCAAATATCATAGCCGATAGTGACCAGAAGACATTCTGTTCGTCTTGCGCAATCTATCACAAACTCGCATACCAACGTGCTATGCGCTACACAATCGCCTCTAGTGAAAGACCGCTCTTTGCGCTAGAAAGTGCCACATATCGTAAGAACTCTCGACAAAATATTAGTTTTTACTCGTTATCCGAGATCGACTGCTGGACGTTGATCGAGAATTATCTCTTCCGCAATCAGGTCACCGACAGCTTGCGAATCCAATCCCAACAACTCCTCAAGGACCTCCCGCGTGTGCTCTCCCATATCTGGCGAGGTACCCTTTATTCCCCCGGGGGTCCGAGAGAGCTTTACGGGGGTGTTCGGCAATGGAATCGTACCTATCGTGTGATGTTTCACTGGCACCAACATTTTTCGCTCTCCGAGCTGCGGCAATTGAGCTGCCGTCGGCACATTATTCAGTGGGCCGCATGGCATCCCATACTGCTGGAGAGCATCCACCCATTCGCTGGTGGTTCGTTTCGAGAAAGCTCTAGACAACAATGGCTCCAGCTCAGCGTGGTTTAACGAACGTGCTTGCGCAGTAGCGAACCTTTCGTCATCAATCAACTCTGGAGCGTCCAGCTCCGCACAAAGAAGTGCCCATTGATTAGGCACCCCCCAAGCAAGAGCCAGCACGAGATATCCATCCTTCGTTGAAAACGCCTGAAATGGAACGGCTGTAGGATGCCGTGTTCCTAGTGGCTCCGGTGCCTCACCAGTAATGTGATATCTCATATATGCGTTCTCGAGAATCGCTACCTGCGAGTCAAGCATCGAGATATCAACTAACTGCCCTAGTCCCGAGTACTCCCTTTCACGGACCGCCGACAAGATTCCAATGGCGCAATAGAGTCCCGCGGCAATATCTCCCAGCGAAAATCCTGGCCGGATCGGTTCGCCACCTGGTTCCCCAGTGATCGACATCACTCCGCCAGCACCTTGCACAATCACATCTAATGCCGGGAGTTCTCTCATTGGACCGGTCTGCCCGTAACCTGAGATCGCTGCGTAAATCAATTGTGGGTTCACGTGTGCCAATTCGCTATAGCCTAATCCAAGACTATCCATTGCCCCAGGTGTGAAATTCTCCACTAGAACATCGACCTCACTGATGAGCTCTTGAAAAAGCTTTTTACCGACATCGCTTTTAAGATCAATTGAGATCGAGCGCTTTCCTCGATTTACAGAGAAGAAATAGCCAGATTCACCGTCGACCAGTGGTCCGGTCGTACGTGAAACATCACCGTATGGTGGACGCTCTAACTTAATCACGTCTGCGCCAAGATCACTCAATGTCATCGTTGCGAAAGGGCCTGAGAGCACCCACGTTAAATCAAGAATTCGCAAGCCATCGAGCGGTCCGTTTGTCGGTAATGCCGGCATCTAAAGGTCTCCTATCCAGCTTCTAGTTTCGCAGGCGATTCCACAGCTATCAGCTTAGATGCATCCTCTTCACTAACGGTCGCGGAATCTGCGTGACATAGCACCAAACAGACACCGACCATAACCAACGCAGCACCCGCAAGTTCTAGTAGTGTCGGAATTTCATCAAGTATGGTTGCCGCGATCACCGCCGCACCTACTGGTTCACCTAGGATTGCAAACGCAACAACTACTGCAGGTAAGTATCCCAGAGCCCAGTTGATCGCGTTGTGTCCAATCAGCTGAGAAAAAACTGCAACAGCTAGAATCGCTAAATACGATTCTGTCGAGTGACCGGTGAGCGGCGTCCTAGTAACAGCCACAGCAAACAAAAGTATTCCCGCAGCGATAGTGTAGACACTGGCACCATAGGTCGCTGTCGAGATTCGCTGTCGCATTCCCTTCCCTATAACCAAATACCCACTCGCCATAATTCCCCCTATAAGGGCCAGCACATCGCCGTGTATCGATCCTCGATCACCAAGATCGTCACTCGCTAGCAAAGCCACTCCCACAAGAGCAACTACCGACGCAATCATCACTAATCGTGTGGGACGCTCACGAAACAGGAACCATGCACCAAATCCAACAAATATTGGTTGCAACGTTACTAATACGACTCCCGTAACCACCGATGTTCGCTGCAACGCTGCTATCCAGAACACGAAATGTGCCGCAAGAGCGACTCCAGCGAAAAATAGAGTCGCCCACTCGCGTCGACTATTCCGAGCAAGATCACCATCACCTCGGAACACG
>DKLZ01000018.1 GCA_002455955.1 Dehalococcoidia bacterium UBA6627 | reverse complement strand
GGGGATCAAATTCAGCAGGGTTGACTTGCCACAACCGTTGGGCCCAACAATCGCAATCGTTTCGCCAGCGTGGATTTCCAGGTTAATATCACGAAGGACTGGTTTGTCATCGGAATAATGGAAGTTGATCGACTCAAGACAAAGCTTCTCCCACTGTTCGGGAAGTTCCACCGGATTGACGGGATCGGTGATACTTGGTTCACGGTCAAGCACCTCGTAAACCCGATCTGCCGCTGCAAACGACTGTTGCAAATTGCCGAACACGCTCGACAACTTGCGTGCGGGACTCGCCATTCCCGCCATCATGGCAAAAAATACACTCATCCAACCATGGGTGAGTGGAATATCGCTGATCTTCAACCCCAGGAAATGGGTCTCCTGGTTTAGTACCAAATATCCACCTGCCGTCGAGGCTAAAAGCACCATGAGGATGCCGAGGAACTCGGTGAGTGGGCTGATCAGCGAGTGGTAGCGGGTGATCCGCATCTGTCGCTGGTAATACAGCTTGGCCGACTGATGAAAGCGGCTGCGTTCGGCCGACTCCGTGGTGAACGCCTTGATGAGCTTGATCCCACCAAGTGTCTCGGTGAGTGTTTCATAAATCATGGAGAGTTCTTGCATTGCCCGACGATGCGCCCGCTTCAGCGCTTTGGTCAGCCAGCGAATCGTGAACCCTGCAATGGGGGCGATAAGCAGAGTCAACAAGAGTAGTTGCCAGCTGACAAAAGCCGCAATGCTTAAACATACAATAATTTTCAAGGGCTCAAGCAGTCCTTGACCGACTACCGATCGGACACCGCTGCTCATTTGATTGAGATCTGACGTGCAGCGGTTCATTAAATCTCCGCGCCCCTGTTCGTTGAAGCTCTTCATGTCGAGCCGCAGAATCTGTCGGTAAAACTCCTTGCGGACATCAAAACCAACCAGATATCCGAGCCGCGCCGCCAGCACGATGTTCACAATGCGGAATAAGCACTTCAATAACGTACCGACAAGGACCAACCCACACACGACCATCAGCGTCGCAAATGGCGTGTCTGGCAGATATCGGTGGGCCCAACTGCCAGCCCACCGGTACCATTGCACCTGCTTGCGGTGGATAAATATCCTGAACTCCGCGTGCTTGATTTCTGACTGGAGATATTTATTCGTGTTCGCATCATTCTTTGTTGCCGCTTTGCGTTCACGCAATTCCAAAAGTTTCTGTTCGTACTGGACAACTTCCTCTTGGTGTTTGGCGAGTTGGTCATCCATCCATTCTGGCAGTGCGCGGTCGGTCATGATCACGTCCACCACCGGATAAACCGCTGTCAGATTGCCACCCCATAAGATGGCAACCAGCAGCCCGCTCGTAAGGCAAGCAAGAACTGTCCCACGATAATGAAGAGCTAATCGGAGGGCGCGGCCAAAGTTCTTCATAGATGGTCCGAAGTTGTATCCGAGAAAGGAAAGTTAGTCCCTGAATTCAAGGAACCGGTAATCCTGCAATGAAAGGCAATCCTGCAATGGAAGGGATCGGGGCAAGCAGGCAGGGCTTTTAGCAAATTGCAGGAAAAATTCCAAGAGCGGTGGCGGTGCTAGCGGCGAAGTTTGACAAGTTGGTGGATAAGTCCCACTAGCAGTAAGACTCCAAACGGTGCAGCCGCGCCAAAAAACAGAAACCACATGCGGTCGCCACCCTCTCGGCTCAACCCCCCCCAGGTGGCACAAGGTACGGCGACCACGAGCGTGATCAACAGTGCCATTTTGAGACTGAACTGGTTGGCCACTTTGGATCCTGATTTGTCCGGTGCTTTGGATTTCATGTTCAATTCCGGTTCCATCAATTTGCTGGATTCTGCTGATTGTACCGCCGATATCACCGATAGGGACGCCGAATCCGCCGGATCGCCCGCTGACGGTCTGGCTCGTGCAAGCTTCGAAGGGGGAAACTATGAATCGCTTTTATGCGCTGATTGCAGTGGCAGCAGTGACGGCCAGCATTGGCTGTAATTCTCTGAAAACCTCCGGGTGGATGTCCACCCAGGCTACTCATGTGACGCAATCTCAACCGACTCCGCAACCCCCGATTTTACGTACCTCGTGGCAAGACAATAGCTACGGCAGCTATCCGGGTTGTTGCTGCAACTCGAACGAATGCGGGTGTGGCTGTGAGCCTGGCTGCGGTTGCAATGACCCCGGTTGTTGTGGAGGGGGGTGTTGTGGGTGTTGCGGGTGTTGCGGTCCGGGCCCGGGCTATTGTGGATTTTGCAACCGGTACCGGGGATGTGGATGCGGGACTTACCAAAACCGCATGATCAACGGAGCCGTGCACGGTGTGTTGGACGGTCACTACAAAGACAATCGGTATAATTTCACACCCGGACCTCCGGTCGCACAAACCGCCTACCCGTACTACACGACGCACGGGCCACGTGATTTCCTGCTGAACGATCCACCGCCCCTGGGACCCTATTGATTGCCCACCACGGGTATCGCGATTTGGCTCGCAAAATCCAGGTCTCTGCAGTAGCTGCCAGCCACATCACACTACTGATCGCGTGAACAGAATCACGTTCTGAGCTGTTGCCGTGCGCAAACGCACCTTGGGCGGCTTGCTTTTCCTCTTCGTCAAAGCAAGCCTGGCTGGAATATTTCTCGCTACCGGCTTTAGCACTTGGTCACAATTAACGAAATATTTTGTCCACCAAAGCCAAAGCTATTGGAAAGCACCGTGTCGCAGGATATATCCCGGGCGGTGTTTGGCACGTAGTCCAGATCGCAATTGGGGTCGGGCGTTTCGTAATTGATCGTCGGCGGGATGCTGCTATGAGTCATAGCAAGTATCGAAGCGACGGCTTCGATACCTCCTGCGCCAGCTGCGAGATGTCCGGTCATTGACTTGGTTGATGACAGAGGGATTTGATAGGCAGCCTCACCAAGTGCAATCTTAATCGCCTCAGTCTCAGTACGATCGTTGTAGGGTGTGCTTGTCCCGTGAGCATTGATGTAGTCGATTTCTTCTGGTGCAAGTTTCGCATCTGCTAGCGCACGAGTCATTGCAAGGGCTTGGCCTTCAGCATCTGGTGCCGTGTCGTCTGTTGCGTCGAAGGACCAACCTATTCCAGCTAATTCTGCATAGATTCTGGCACCTCGTGAGACTGCGGACGCCTCAGACTCAATCATCAGTACTCCGGCGCCTTCACCAAGGATGAAGCCGTCTCGAGAAAGATCGAACGGGCGGGATGCGTGTTCGGGATCATCGTTATTTTTTGACAAAGCTCCAAGTCTCCCCATCGACGATAGCGCGAGCGGGGTAATCATCGCCTCAGTGCCACCAACAATTACGGCATCTGCATGTTTTAGACGGATGAGATTCAGTGCGTGACCGATCGCATCAGTTCCGGAAGCGCATGCTGTATTGATCGTTGTGTTTGGTCCTCGGATACCGAGCTGGCGAGCAACGCGTGCAGCTGCCATATGTTGACCCATCCGTGTGATGATGAATGGATCGACTTTTGCGGAACCACGCTCTTGATAAACGTTCCACTGTGGCCCCATGTCGAATGCGTCTCCAGAGGTAGCGATCACAGCACCGATATTGTCGCGATTTTCCTCAGTGAGTTCGATACCGCTGTCAGCTATTGCCTGCATCCCTGCAGC
Organism: Dehalococcoidia bacterium UBA6627; assembly: GCA_002455955.1. Taxonomy (GTDB): domain Bacteria; phylum Chloroflexota; class Dehalococcoidia; order UBA2979; family UBA2979; genus UBA6627. The sequence continues at coordinate 7,412 of DKLZ01000018.1, read as the reverse complement.
TGCCGCGAATTGAGCGAAGCGGCCGGTACGCCTAGCGACTTTTTTGTCTAGATAAGGTGAAACGTCGAAATTATCGACTTCACCTGCTATTCGGATGATCAAGTCGGATGGATCGAAGTGTTGTATGGACCTAATACCATTTTTCCCGGTACGAAGTCCTTCCCAATAGGAAGCGACATCGTTTCCGATCGGTGTAACGGCTCCTAGGCCGGTGACAAGAGCTCGCTGTATGGAATGACTCATTAACTCGGTACCTGCCGGTGGCGATCATCCATGGTGCTGATGGATTCGATCAGGCTGGCTGGTTAGCGATGCTTTGAAGGAATTCTCGGATATTAAGTGCCAGCATCGAAGGTTGGTCCGTTGGAACTGGATGCCCGGCTTCTTCTATTAGTGAAACTCGAGATCCGATTACCCGTCGGTGCAGGCGTTGAATTGCCTCAGGCGTCATCATATCTGTTTCTGAACCACGGATGATCATTAGTGGGCACTGTAATCGATCAGCAGAGTCCCACAAATCATGAAATCTACGTTGTCCTGGATCTGGAGCGATTGGTCTTGCCGTGGCATCGCGGAAAATTGGGTCGAAGTCCCAAGTGTATCCGCCATTTTCGCTTTTCAAACCAGCTAGGGCACGGCGCTGTATCTGGTCGTTTGTCGCATATGGGTAGAACGGTCGGAATGCCTCGATTGCTTCTTCAATTGATCGGAACTCACTTGCAGTTGCTACTAAACGCCGCAACGACTCCATTCCAGATCGAAGCATCTCTGGTGCAGTTTCGACAAGCACTAGTGCAGAGACACTCTCCGGGTGTTCGGCCGCGTAGCAGATCGCGTTGGCACCACCCATCGCATGCCCGACCAACGTAACTGAACGCAGGCCGATCTGTTCAACTAGTGCTTCGAGGTCTTCGACCTGTGCTGTCCGACTGTAATCCTGATTACTCGCGTAGCTACTTTGTCCATGCCCGCGTAGATCAAATGAGATAGATCGGAATTCACGTCCAAGGTCTGGTCCAACATCGAGCCAAACATCGCTCGTTTCAGCGTACCCATGCATCATAATTACTGCATGCTTGCTTCGGGCCTCACCCCATTCACGAGTATGAAAGCGGAGGCCATTGGCCTCGATGAAGTCTTCGCGCGGCTTGGTAGAAGCGGCCATCGGCGTGGCATCCTCGGAACTTGGTCGGTATGGCTTAACACCACACATCAAATGTTGAGTTACTAAATGCTAGCATCCCCAGCGATTAGTGCCGAGATTTACTTTCAAAGCTCTTTCGCACCTCTTAGGTGGTCTCTACACTCGTAAGTGAGATGCCGATCTATCAATACGATTGCGACAGCTGTGATCGCCGTGTCGAAATCTTCTTTCGGTCTATGAAATCGACCGCTGAACCTCGCTGCCCAGACTGTGGCAATGATGATTTAAGACGAGTGGTATCACGCGTTACCCATGTGCGTTCTTCAGCAGAGCGGGTAGGACGTATCGACCTTGATCAGGAGCTCGGACGTCTTTCTGGTGGTGACCAAGGTGACTTCGCTCGTTGGGCACGGAAGATGGGTAATGAATTTGACGATGAACTTGGTTCGGATTTCGGTGAACTAGCAGATCGTGCTGATGCTGGCGATGATCCAGTTGAGCGAGCAGATCCGGGACATACGCTGAAGCATCGGATCAACCAGGCTAAAGACAAACTCTCAGAGAGTGATGCCTAATGCCAATTTACGAGTATCGATGTTCTCAGTGTAATCAGGTCTCGACCATCTTCGTGCGCAATCCGAAGACGGAATTAGTACCTACTTGTGAGCATTGCAGCTCAACGAGGATGAAGCGATTAATCTCGCGTTTGTCCCGCGTGAAAAATGATCAACAGGTGATGGATGCGCTTGGAATGCCTGGTCCAGCTGGGTCGATAGAAGATCCACGCCAAATTGGAAGATGGGTAGAGCAGCGATTCGAAGATTACGGGATGGATCTTCCAGAGGAGACGCGTGAAATGATTGATGCGGCTCGTGACGGTGAATTACCTGATCCGGTAAACGACTTGTAAGCGAGACGCGGCGATTAAATAAATTCAATATCAATGGATTGGCTATTTTAGCCACACTGTCAGTTACATTATTACACGTGCATTTGAAAAACGTGATGCAGATATCCGGTCCCGATGCTACCCTGCCGCGCGTCAGCACGCCGTTTAGCAGTCTGAGCTGCGATCAAACTCGCAGTAGCAGAGGCTTTTGGGAGGCAATTTAACAATGGATATCCTTTACCTGGCACTGGGAGCCGGATTGATCGGTCTTGTCTTTGCTGTCGTATCGGCTCGTCAGCTTATGACTGAAGACGAAGGCGACGAGACAATGCGCTCGATTGGTGTATCGATTCAGGAGGGTGCTGCCGCCTTTCTTAAGCGTGAATACACCTTTCTCGCGGGCTTTGTTGTTGTCGTAACAGCTGTTTTGGTTGTCTTCATTGATTACGATGCGTTGGATAAGTTGCCTGACAAGGGCGGTGAACTAACCGACCTCCCGAGAACGGGCATTTCTTACTTACTTGGTGCTGTTGCATCGGCCACTGCTGGCTATATAGGGATGTATGTGGCAGTTCGCGCGAATGTTCGGACGGCTGCGAAGGCCCGGATTGGTCTGAACCCAGCTCTCCGTGTTGCATTCTCTTCCGGGGCGGTCATGGGTGTCACAGTGACCGGACTGAGCCTGTTATTCATCTCGTTGCTTTACTTGATTTTCCAAAATGTGAGTCCTTTGACCGGTTTTGCGTTCGGAGCCTCTTCGATAGCTCTATTTGCGCGTGTCGGAGGAGGTATCTTCACGAAAGCCGCTGACGTGGGAGCTGATCTTGTCGGAAAAGTGGAAGCGGGAATCCCCGAAGATGATCCACGAAACCCGGCGACTATTGCCGATAATGTAGGTGATAACGTCGGTGACGTTGCTGGAATGGGTGCGGATCTCTTCGAGTCTTACACAGGATCGATCGTTGCCACTGTGTCTCTCGGTGCTATTGCCGTAGTTGGTGCTGGTGAAAACGGTGTTTTCGAGAGTGACGCTATTACTCAATACTCGTCTGACGCATTTATTCTTCCTTTTGGAGTGATGGCGGTTGGCATCATTGCTTCAATAATCGGGACCTTTCTCGTTCGGGCGAACGAGAATGCGAACATGGGTCAACTTTTATGGGCTTTACGCACAGGGATCTTCGGTGCTAGCGCGATTGCACTTGTGGGCACCGCGATCCTGGTGCTTGCGCTTGACGTAGATTTTGTCCTGTTCTTCGTTGTGCTTGTTGGTCTAATTGCGGGTCAAGTCATTGGAACGGTTACGGAGTATTACACGGCCTACGAATTTTCACCGACGAAGAAACTTGCCGGACAGGCTGAAACTGGTGCCGGTACACTGGTCATCGGTGGCTTGGGACTCGGTATGCTCTCTACCGCTGTACCGCTGCTCACAATCGTTGCCGCGATCTGGATTACCTTTGAACTTGCAGGTCTCTACGGCATTGCTCTTGCTGCTGTTGGTATGCTTGCTCCACTTGGAATCACTCTGGCTACTGATGCCTATGGCCCTGTTGCCGATAATGCCGGTGGAATTGCAGAACAGGCTGGTTTACCCGAGGAAGTGCGCGATCGTACGGATGCACTCGATAGCTTGGGGAACACGACTGCGGCAACAGGTAAAGGTTTTGCAATAGGTTCAGCAGTTCTTACGTCACTCGCATTGATGGTGACTTACTCACAGGTAGTCGGGATCAACTCATTTGATCTACTTGAAGTAGAAGTTCTACTAGGTGTTTTGCTTGGTGGAATGATGCCATTCGTCTTTGGAGCGATGACCATGGGCGCTGTTGGACGTGCCGCAACCGCAATGGTCAATGAGGTACGCCGTCAGTTTCGGGAACATCCAGGGATCATGGATGGTACGGAGTCTCCGGATCATACTCGAGCTGTTTCGATCGCGACCGATGGTGCACTCCGTGAAATGATCTTGCCTGGAGCTATTGCCGTCATTGTTCCAGTTCTTGTTGGTGCTGTTCTTGGACCAGAATCGCTGGGAGGTTTACTTGCAGGATCTATTGCCGCAGGTGCGGTTCTTGCACTGATGATGGCAAATGCTGGAGGCGCTTGGGATAACGCGAAAAAGTACATCGAATCTGGGCACCACGGTGGCAAAGGTTCGGAATCTCATAAGGCTGCTGTCGTTGGTGACACGGTCGGTGATCCATTCAAGGATACTTCGGGTCCGGCACTCAATATTCTGTTGAAGTTGATGTCGATTGTTGCTGTGGTGTTCGGACCGCTGTTTCTCTAGTTTCTTAGGCCTTTAAAATTGCACCAGACCCATATATATGGGTCTGGTGCAATGAATTTCACTAAAAGCGGTCAAATCGTTCAATATCTAGTACGAACACAACTGCTCCGCCGACACGTACCTCGACGGGATCAGCGATAAAACCTCCATCACCAAATATCGGTAGTGTCTGTATAGGTATGAACTCCTTACGAACTTGGCATACCTCACTCACAATTTTCATAACTAGATCAAGCTGACTGTCGTCTACACCACTGAAAATTGTCATGTTCCCGCGCGCTAAGAAGCCGCCAGTCGACCCCAATTTAGTTACAGGAAGTTTTGATTCGACCAATCGGTCAATAAGCTCAGGTGCATCTGAATCTGCAATCACTAAGATGCACATTTTCGTGGGCAAGAGTCCTTCTTCTGTCATAGGGGTTTTTCCTCACGATCAGAAGTAGTAGAAAAATGGTGCAGATCAGCTGCGTCATCCAGCGGTGGCAAATTTTCTAACAGCGACGATAGCTCTGTCACAGTCGACTTTTCTAAAACGGAGGTTGTGGTGCCATGCTTAGTGTCTTTATAGGCCTCTAGCCATAACGCAGCGATCATTCCGCTGATCGCGCCCATCCCAATAGCAAGGATAGAGGGCATTAGGGACTCCTTCCTTGGCTACTAATTTTATCGTGGAACATGATCATTCGCCTAATTAGAGTTTCTGTGGAACAAATCACTTCATCCACAAGAGACTCGCACTTATCCTGTGGCCACTGAAGTTACCGGGCACGTCAGGGGAAAGATGACAGAGGCAGACATTGTTGAGGGAGTGAGCCTCGAGGCGATCGTATCGCTTGCTAAGCGCCGTGGGTTTGTCTTTCCGTCAGCTGAGATTTATGGCGGGTTTGCTGCATCCTATGACTACGGACCGCTCGGAGTGGAGATGAAGCGCCAAATTCGTGAACTTTGGTGGCAAGCGATGGTTCGTGAGCGTGATGATATCGTTGGTATTGAATCGTCGATCATCACAAATAGCAAAGTATGGGAAGCTTCAGGGCACCTCGATACTTTTCATGATCCGATGACCGATTGCCTTAACTGTCAGGCCAGACTTCGATCAGATCAGATAGAAGAGAACACTTGCCCTGAGTGCGGGAGTGTCGGACGCTTCACCGAAGCGCGTGAGTTTAATCTCATGCTTAAGACAAATGTTGGTCCTGTAGTGGATGCTTCCTCTGTGGCCTACTTGCGTCCTGAAACTGCGCAGGGGATGTTCATCAATTTTGAAAACGTGCAGCAATCGACCCGCAAAAGATTACCGTTTGGCATTGCTCAGATTGGCAAGTCATTCCGTAACGAGATCACCACAAAGCAGTTCATTTTTCGTACTCGAGAGTTCGAGCAGATGGAGATGGAATTCTTCTGTGATCCGCAAGATCCGTTCGATTGGCACACTTACTGGAAGAAGGAGCGTTTACGTTGGTACTACAGGCTAGGTGTTAATCCGGATCGGCTGCGCCTGCGAGATCACAATCCAGAGGAGCTTTCGCACTATTCAAAAGCCACATCAGATATCGAAGTTCATTACCAGTGGGGGTGGGGTGAGCTGGAAGGAATTGCACACAGAGGCGAATATGATTTATCTGCCCATGCAGCACACTCTGGTAAATCGCTGAGCTACTTTGATCCAGATCGCAACGAGCACATCATTCCTCATGTCGTGGAGCCCGCGGTAGGTGTTGATCGGGTCATGTTAATGCTGCTGTCAGATGCCTACGCTGAAGAGACACTTGAGAACGGAGATCAACGCACTGTCCTACATTTCGCACCTGACGTTGCTCCTGCCGAAGTTGCTGTATTACCGCTCTCTAGGAATGAGAAATTAGGTCCAACAGCACGTCGTGTTTATGACGTAGTCCGTCCGCGCTTTCGCAGTCAGTACGACGATGCGCAATCGATTGGCCGTCGCTATCGTCGTCAAGATGAAATAGGTACACCACTCGCTGTAACGGTCGACTTCGATACTATCGATGACGATGCGGTGACAATTCGTGATCGCGATACGATGAAGCAGACTCGTGTTTCCATTAGCGAACTGCCGGAAGTTTTGAATCAACATCTAGTGGCAATGCGCCCACATATACCGGAGTATGACGAAATCGATGTATGACTCCAATAACAAGCGTCCTAAGAGACGCTTACTACACACCTCCGATGTCCATCTTGGTGCATATGATTATGGTGATGGCTCCGAAGCACGCGATGAACTTCACGCCAACTTTGGACGTGTTGTCGACGTCGCGATACGTGAGAAAGTTGAATTTGTAGTTATTCCTGGCGATTTTTTCGACAACGCTCGTGTTTGGGATGACACTCTGGAATACGCAGCTGAGCAAATAGCCCGGGTAGAGGTTCCCGTGGTCATTACTCCCGGAAACCACGACCATGTTGGTCCAAATTCTATTTACGATCGTTTCGACTTCGAAAAACAGGCACCGAACCTTCGTGTGATGCGCGTTCCAGAAGGTGAGACCATCGCACTTGAAGAGCTCGATGTTGAGATTTGGGGACGGAGCCACACTGAGTTACTGCCAGATTTTCAACCTTTTGTTTCACCGCCACCACGAGGTGATGCACCCTGGCAACTTGGAGCTGGTCACGGCCACTATATTCATCCAAAAGCTTTGCTACACAACTCATTCCATATCCGTGAAGATCATCTGATCGAGACCGAGCGCGATTATATTGCTCTTGGGCACTGGGAGCAGATGACGCGTGTTGCTGCTGGTGAACTTACCGTAGCAGCCTACTCCGGAGCTCCAGAAGGTCTGGGTGAAGGTAGTCAGGTTGGTGGTCGAGTTCTCATTGTCGATCTTCACGAAGACGGGCGCGTGGAGCTTCAGGCTCATTCTCTCGGGGACCGCCCACCCCTTGCTCACGAAGATATTCCCTATTTAGTGGGGCTTCCTATAGAGCCAGATAACCAGTATGACCGTCGACATTTGTCCGGTCTCTAGGAACTGGCTACTTTGAATAGTGCTGGCTGCGGTAGGTGAATTTCAGACGAAAAAAGGGGGCGCAAAACGCCCCCTTTTTTCGTCTGAAAT
>DKLZ01000033.1:17293-25479 GCA_002455955.1 Dehalococcoidia bacterium UBA6627 | reverse complement strand
ACGACTGGATCGAGGCGGGTGCAACACACATCTCCGTGAACACAATGAACGCCGGCTACACAAACGTCGCAGAGCATATTGAAGCAATCGAACAATTTCGTAAGGCATTCGTCAGCTAGTAACTGTCGAAAAGCTCTCATAAGGAGATGGCCGATGAACTCTAAAGCTGAACCTCGTATCGACTGGGATGCCCTGAATGAACAAGCGACTGAATGGTTATCGGAATACATCCGTGTCGACACAGTAAATCCACCGGGCAACGAGACACGTGCTGTCGAGTGGCTTGGTTCGATCTTGGATCAAGAAAGCATCTCTTATGAGACATACGGTGCCACTAAGGATCGTCTGAATCTGGTTGCGCGTCTGCACGGAGACGGATCAGGAGGAAAGGCACTAATCCTTCTCAATCACACTGACGTAGTCCCCTTCGAACGAGAGCACTGGACCGTCGATCCTATGGCCGGGGAAATACGTGATGGTCTGATTTGGGGTCGAGGTGCGACGGACATGAAGGGAATGGGGATCATGGAGTTGATCTCCTTCATCCTCCATAAACGTCACCAACTTCCTCTCAAACGTGATCTCGTCTTCATGGCAGTTGCTGACGAGGAAGCTGGTTCGACCTACGGTGCAGAGTATCTTGCAGACAAGCATCCGGAACTTCTCGACTGCGAATATGTAATCAACGAAGGAGGTCAAGGAACTGTCGAAGTTCTCGGTGTTGAACGACCTACCTTTAACATCGGAGTCTCTGAAAAAGGTCCTTTCTGGCTGACACTGCGCACGACCGGCGCGCCAGGTCACGGTTCTGTTCCTACACTTGATAACGCTGCTGTACGCCTCGTCAGTGCCCTCGAACGAATCGCCACGTGGGACAGACCCCTCATAGTGACACCTGAGGTTATGGAATACTTCCAGCAGCTCCACGATGCCGGCATTGTTTCGGATCAACCAACCGAGTCGATGCTGGCAAGCCTCGCAGAACAACATCCTCGCTTGCATTCACTGCAAACAAACTCAATATCTCTCACTACGCTCAATGCTGGAGTTAAGATGAACGTGATCCCTGCTGAAGCAACCGCGACACTCGATTGCCGATTAATTCCAGACTACGACCCGGACCTGTTCATGCGTGAGCTCGTTGAAGTGATTAACGACGAATCTGTCGAAATTATCAGAGAGTTCGAATCATCGACCCCACCTTCTCGTCTCGATACCGAGCTGTATGAGGTCATGACAGCTGCTGCAAAATCACACGTGGAAGACGCTCTGGTCGTACCTAGTGTTTCCACAGGATTCACTGACTCCCGTGTCTTCCGACGAAAAGGTATCACCGCTTACGGCTTTATGCCGGTCCTTCTAGGTCCAATGGAGGTAGGCCGAGCACACGGCAATGACGAGTGCCTCTCCATCGAAAATTTACGAATGGGAATCCAAGTTCTCCATGAAACGATACGCGGTATTTGTAGTTAACGATGGTAAATATCATTTCCGGACAGGACTTAGATGAATTATTGCAGGGTAAGTCAAATTTACCTTGATCGGCGGTCGACTGTACTCCTTACTGCGATTGGCTATATCTCTCAACAATATCCTCTAGCAGCGCCTGCAACTCTTCGATATTAATCGCACCAAAGCGGCGTTCAGCAACATCATTTGGGTCAGCATTAGGTGGAATCACTGCAAATGCAGGGTGTCGTGCAGCACCCATCTCCACCGCAAGATCGTGCTGCGTCTTGATGTCGAAATCTAGAACAACAAAGTTCACGTTACTTTGGTAGTCAGGTCTTAGCCCGTGCACGACGGGGCGCGTCAAAGCACAGGCCATTCACCAAATCGAATCAACGAACACTAATGTTGGCTTCCCATTCTTTGGGAGATATGCACCAGTGTTCGCAACACGTTCCTTGGGTGCCTGATAACCGACCGGCACTACCACCGCCTGATCTGTCGAGTCTTCATACGTCCTATCAGACGATTTAATTTTCTCTACCGGCATCTCACTCACAACCTGCGCCACAGCGTCGGACCGAAGTTCCGGTTCCGGTTCGACTGTTCGAGCACAAGCCACAGACACAACGACAATCAAAGTTAAGATCACTGACACGCTCAGCGAAGCACTTTTCAAGTCCTGTAATGGTGTCATGTCAGAAACTCTTCGAACGAAATAGCGAACAACTAATTGTCACCACAGCACCAAACATTGGTCTGTGATTGAACATTCCCAACCTTCCACACTCATGAATCGAATACTGATCTAAGGGTACATCCGACGAGATTAATCTGGACCAATTGCAGTTAACTTCGCCGCAACAGGTATTGAGCCAATTCCACTCCACCGGGAGCATTCGAATGTCCTTTAAAATCTGCAAGCCGCCGATAAACATCTGCCGCTGCAGTGTGGAAACCATCGGGCAATCCATTACCTGCAAACGTAGAAGCGATCTCATCCATCTCGGCGACAAAACGCCATGCTTTCATCGCTGCGCTCGAAAGTCCTTCATCAGATCGCTTAATTAACTCTATCTGAGACTGTCGCCATTCGTTCATCAGGTCATCATGCACACCTTCAGCAAGAGCGAGTGCATGAATGTTAGCCAATAGTGCACTAGTCCCTTTTGTCCAAGCTGCATAAGCCATTTTCAATGCTGATGCAGCACCGGCTCCGCCATCGATACAGATCACTTCCAAATCACCTTTATCAAAAAATTGAGACACAAACGGAGCAGAGTCACCAGAGAGATACATTCGGGTTGTGCCAAGCTGGCGCGCCGGCGGACCGATGATCCCACCATCGACATAGTTCCCACCGTTTCTAGCTACGATCTTTGCAATATCCCGGCTCGTCATTGGTGCAATCGCATTCGCGTCCACATAGGTTCCGCGAAATCCTAACGCATGCACTTCCGAGGCGACTTCAGTCGCGAACTCAGGTGGGCATACGGAGACGATAATCTGGCTCTGATTGACAATCGCGTTCAACCAAGCGACATCTTCGAAACCATCAGCCTCAGCACGAGTACAAGTCGCGTCGCTGCGCTCATCAGAAGCCCAGATCACGCGTACTGCCGAAGCTCGAGCTCCTGCGCCGATCGAAGAGCCCATCTCACCGGGATGCAGAAGTCCAATTGTCACTGTTGCGTCAGCGGTCAAAAAAGCTCTTTTCGTTCGGAGGCGAAAGTCCCATATAGGTTCGTGATGTTCATTTCTTTCCGCTCGGACTCCGGCCACTGAGCCCATTGCCCTAGATCAATAGCAAGTGCTGCTTGTTCTTCGGAAAGTCCATTCTCGAAAGCATTTCGTGTCTGAGAAACCATAAACTCAAGATACTCTTGCATATCTTGTAGCTCCTGCTTCCCTCCTACTGGTCCATGGCCTGGTACCACTAGTTCAACATCCATCTCACGAATAATTTCGCAGATCTGAACCCAATTCGGCATGTGACCTCTACAGAGTGGCGTCGCATAGAAAAACGCGAGGTCTCCCGTAAACAGCACTTTCGAATCGGCAAAGTAGACCATTGAATCACCAAGGGTGTGAGCGGGCCCGTGGTGCAACAATTGCGCCTGAGTATTTCCATAATGGAGTGTCAGTCGATCTTCGAACGTAGTCACAGGCAAGGTTGCTTCGACATTCGCGAGTTCCTCCCACCAACTGTCTTGGATCCAGTTAGGTTTCGGACCACGTTCTCCGGGTGGGCGATTCGCGGCTGCCCTTGCTGCCAATTCTGCCGCCTCCATCATTTCTTCTCGGCATCGTTCGTGAGCGACGATCTCAGCACCTTCAATGAACTGGTTACCATTCGTGTGGTCGGCATGCATATGTGTGTTCACTAGGTGCCGAAACGGTGCCTGACTTACGCCACGCATAACCTCGACAAACGCGAGCGTCATGCTCGGTGCCATCAACGCGTCGATGACTAGAACACCATTTTCGTCAACAAGGAATCCAGCATTGCTAATTCCCCAGCCACCATCCCACTGCAGGTAGGCATACAAGTTGTCACCAACTTCGACCGGTCCTGTTTCATAATCAGGCATAGGACGGTAAGGCATATCGTCCTCCTCACTCTGAACGATACCAAGTAATCAAACATGCCTTATAGAGATCAGCGATTACACATGGTCCTACGAGCTAGGAGATTTGGCTCAAAGACCTAAGATCGTTGACTGTCTCTGTATTCGAAAAGCTCACCTCGGAACTATTCTTCTACGCAATCATCGACCCTGTCCCTAATCGTTATGCCCGGGAAAACAATGTAGGTGGTGCCTCACCCGACATCGGACGAACCACCACCTACATAATGGGGCAAAAGACTCAGCTGACATTCGCCATTTCAGTTACTCGTTTGTACGTGTAAGCCAACCGAACTTCTGAGGCTTCCGTTGCGCATCTGCCGCGATTCCCACGTTGATCAACGATGGTTCATCGAGAGTTAGCGCTTCCGCCAAAGCAGCATCTAACTCTTCGATCGTTTCAGCGTTATATCCTTTACCGCCAAGACCTTCCATCATGATGTCATAACGAGCGGTGGGACTCATCGCTGATGGTGGAGGCATCTCACTGTCAATCTGCTCTTGGGTGTGACCTCCAATACCACCGTTATTGAAAACAACCCAGACAATTGGCAACTTATAGCGGACCGCAACTTCACACTCTGTACCTGCAAACCCGAATGCAGCATCTCCCTGTAGGCAAAGGATCTTCCTATCAGGATGTTCCCGTGCCGCAGCTACAGCGAACCCGTGTCCGAGGCCCATCGACCCGTACGACCCCGCATCGAGACGCGTGCGTGCTTCATAATTGTTAAGCACCGTACGACTGATATCCATCGTCGAAGCGCCTTCGGCGATAATAATCGCGTCGTTTGGGAGTGCAGTGTCAATCGATTTAAGCGCCGGGTAATACTGCAACGGAGTGGAGTGATCGGCATACATCGCCTGAATCGCCTCAGCATTTTGACGAGCCTCGGCCTTAACTGATTGCAACCACTCAGAATCCTGAGGGAACTCCCATGGGTCAGCTTCTAGCACATCGATCATTTGACCCAATGTCGCTCTAGCATCACCGATCATAGCCACCTCAGATGGCACATTGACTCCGATTTCCTCGGGATTGAAATCAAGCTGCACCACTCGTACATCATCACGGAAGCGAGGTGGCAGTCCAAAGTGCAGCATCCAATTAAGGCGCGCTCCAGCCAAAAAGATCAGGTCTGCATTCGACAGTACAAACGAACGTGCTGCCGCGGCCGATTGCTCATGGTCATCCGGGATCACTCCCTTTGCCATAGGCATCGCCAGATATGGAAGACCAGTCGACTCAACAAAGCGCCGCATCTCAGCCTCAGCTCTCGACGCTGCGATACCTTTTCCGAAGATAATCAGGGGTTGCTCAGCAGTTTTCAGTGCCTCAATCGCCGCCTGCACATCCTGAGCACTCGACTGGAGGCGCGGAGGATCAGGGACACGTGGCGCCCACACCACTTTTTCTTCATCAACTTCGCCGGTAATAATGTCTCCTGGCAAATCGATGAATGAAGGGCCAGGCGTGCCCATAATCGACTTCTTGACCGCCTCGGCTATGTAGATTGGGAGTCGCTCAACTGACTCCGCACGCTTAGCATATTTCGCATAGGGAGCCATCGCAGACACGTTGTCGGATTCCTGAAAGAAGCCCATGTCCACACCACTAGCTTCACCTGCACCCCCCAACAACAGTAGCGGCCAACGATTCGACCATGCGTTTGCAAACGCTGCTACCGTATTTAAAGCACCAGGACCAGAGACGGCTAGTGCAGCACCGATTCGCCCACTCAGATACGAACTAGCTTGCGCTGCATAGGTTGCCGGCATTTCGTGCCGCATCCCCGTGTAGGTAATACCCTCCTGCTGAACTGAGCCAGCAATCACTGCGACAGGAATTCCAACTACCCCGTATACGTTCTCGACGCCTTGTGTCTTGAGTGCTTTCGCAATGATTTGATGTCCACTGATCATGCCCACGGCGATCCCCCGCTTCTTCGGTTCCTAAATTATTCGTCCCATGATGCCGGCAGTGCCTCGTTCCCATCCCAATGGGACTTGACCACAGTTATTGTTACTGCGGATATGAGCCACGCGATCGCGATATTACACGTCCACCGGCTTTCGCGCGGGCTCTACCGTTCCGCATCTTCCCACAATCACCCGCGATATGCCGTCATTGCCACAAAAGACAGCACGAGCTTCGATCAGAAATCGTCTGATCGACCGTTATCTGCCTGATTCCTGGCGGATCGATTCCAATGATGGGGTATTCAATCGATCAGCAGGATCAAGCCAGCCCGTAAAAACGGGAGACCTTTTCTCTGCGAACGCGGCTCGAGACTCCATCAGATCGTTCGGATCTCCGTGATCTCCTAACCGTTCCGCAAGCAGCTTTTGTTCTATAGAAGGTTCCGGTCGCATCGCGCGCATCATCGCTAACGTGTTTACGCGACTGGCCGGAGGCAGGGTAAGTAGATGTTCTGCCATACGTTTCGACTCAGGAAGCAGGTCTTCCGGATCAACCAATCTGTTAAGGAAGCCAACCTGATAGAGGCGCTCAGCGTCGAAGCGATATGCGAATGCCATCTCGGTTGCTATTGCGTGTGGAACGTTATTCATATGCCCGTGGGAATAACCACCAAGCAGCCACCGCTTTGCTTCCGACATCTCGAAGATTGCACCTCGAACAGCAACGCGCAGATCACACTGCTCCACAAGCATGAAGCCGCCACCCATGGCGTAGCCATTAACGGCGCCGATAACGACCTTGTCGAGAAGGCCTCCGCTAAACGGATTTTCACGAATAGTTTCACTAAGGCCAGGTCGACCTCGCTCGAGTGATTCCTTCATATCTTCGCCGGCACAAAAGGCACGCCCCGTACCGGTGTAGATAGCGACTTCTAGGTCGTCGCTATCTCGAAATTCACAGAAGGCATCAGCTAGTGCATTCCGGAGATCGTTACCGAGTGCATTCAATCGTTCGGGACGGTTCATCCGTATAATCATGATCCCATCTCCGCGTTCCGTCTCGACAATCGCCATTATTACCTCTATTCACTTTGCTCAATCTAGTAGACAACTCGATCAGGGATAAACTGTTTCCTCGGTACGCTACACAGAGCATGGTAACGCGCTGTTCCAAAATCGAGGCGAAGGTTAGTTTCGCTAGGAGTATCCTTCAAACCGAGGTATGCAATGACGTCACCTAAACGTCCCATGAATTGGTTACCAAACGAAGTCGATCCTGGAACTGACGGCCGGTGGCCGGCGATGCACGGAATCCGAGTCCTAGACTTCACACGTGCTCAACAAGGACCGTTCGCTACGCTCCTGCTGGCTGACATGGGCGCCGAAGTGCTCAAAGTCGAGCCACCAGGAGGTGAAAGCGGACGTGGTAACGGTCTCGATGCGGATGGTTTCTCTTCCTATTTTGAAGGACACAATCGCGGTAAGAAAAGCATCACGCTTGACTTGAAGGTTTCGGGTGCACTAGACGCCGTGAAGCGCCTAATCCCGACCTGCGATGTTGTGGTCGATAACTTCCGACCAGGCGTTATGGAACGGCTCGGTCTTGGCTACGAGAACCTAAAAGAGTTGCGCACCGATATTATCGTGGCATCAGCTTCTGCATGGGGGCGCGAAGGTCCCTGGGCCCAACGAGGCGGTTACGACCACGTCGCACAAGCTCTGAGTGGTGTCATGTACGAGCAAGGAGAAGGGCCAGAAGGCGAACCCCATGCTTTGATCGGTGGATTTGCCGATCAAATCGGAGCAATGCTCCTCGCATTCGGGATCGCAACTGCCCTGATGGTCCGTGAACGAGACGGAGTTGGTCAGCAAATCGATGGCTCGCTGATCGGTGGAATGGTCTCAATGCAATCTAAGCAGATTTACGAATACCTCCGAAGCGGTAAACAAAGTGGGTTCCAACGCAGGCGTGCTGCTACATATACCAACTATGAATGTGCCGACGGTCGACAAATCGCAATCGCAGCGAATTCTCAAGAAATGTGGGAACGCATGGTCGACGCTCTCGATGATGAGAACTTAGCCAACGATCACCGCTTCAAAGACCTCTGGGGACGTGCGAATCATAAAGACGAATTAGTCAGCGAGCTGGATCGCGTCTTCCGACAGCGTCCGATGACCGAGTGGCTC
>DKLZ01000033.1:0-16972 GCA_002455955.1 Dehalococcoidia bacterium UBA6627 | reverse complement strand
TGGCTCGAGCCTCTTGAGCTAGCTGACGTCCCACATGCACCTGTTCTGGACTACGCAGGAATGTCTGAGCACCCCCAATACTGGGAGAATGGCTACCTACAAAAAATCAACTCGCCACATCTCGGACTGATGCGTGTACCTGGTCTACCAATTCAGATGTCGGTAACACCTCCGCGAATACAAGGTTCGGGGCCTCCTCTAGGCATGCACACTGAAGAAATCCTACTCTCAGCAGGACTGACTTGGGACGAGATCGAAATACTGAAAGATAGCGGTGCGACACGCACAAGCTAGCTGAGATCAATCAGCAGACGAGGAATGCGAATGGTCGTTGAATCAAGAATCGACACTGTCGTATTCGATTTGGGAGGAGTCCTAATACGGATCGCGAGAAGCTGGAAGGACGCTCATCTACTGGCAGGTTTCGACGATAAACATCCCGGCGTAGTCCACCAAGGTTTAGCTAAACAAAGTCCACGTCTCGCCAGAGAGCATATGAGCGGAACAATCGACCTCACCAACTGGGCTAGAGCCATAAAAGAATGCTCAGACAACAATTATTCAGTTGATGATGCCATCCGGATAATGGATGCTTGGATCATTGCGGAATATCCGAGAATTCGTAGCGTAATCGATACAATCCATGACGCTGGTATCGATACTGCAGTCTTATCGAATACTAACGCGCGCCATTGGCAGTTACTCGGCGCAGATGACCGGAGCTTCAACGACTATCCTAACCTCGCTGAAATACATCAGATACACGCGAGCCACCTATTGGGTCACGTTAAACCTGATCCAGAAATTTACGAGTCTTTCACCAAAACTGCCAACCTCGGCAGCGCACGAATTCTCTTCTTCGACGACACGATGTTGAACATCGACGCAGCCCGACATTATGGCTGGGCTGCTCGCCATATAGACCATACTGGAGACACAGCAAAGCAAATGCTCACCGCGCTCACTCATCATCGCATCATCTGATCAGGGCATCACAACGCCGATATTTGCGATACAGCGATTACGCCCTCAGTCGGCTAATTTTGCAAGGACCGCACCTTCGTCCACAAAGTCGTCAACCTCTACAAGAATCTCCGAGACCGTCCCTGCTGCTGGTGCCGGGATCGGAGTCAGCATCTTCATTGACTCAATGGTGAATAGTTCCTGCTCAACCTCAACGCTGTCGCCGACGGCTATATGGATTTCTGCCACACGACCAGGCCACTCTGCTATCACATCTGCCACAGTGTCTGCCTTCCCAGGGAAACACGAGATCTCCCTCGACTACTTGTGTGCCGAACACGATGTCATCGGCGACATGAGCAATCTGCAGTGAAGGCGATCCAGAGTCAACCCATCTAACGCAATTATTTCAACTTTCTGCCACATGAGTGAATGCAATCATTGATTGGATGGAGAATCTCAAAACACTTAAAAAGGCAATTAAGTCAACTGCAATAATTCAAGGAATATCAACTTGATCACCGAGAACTGCATCTATTCCGTCTTGTAGCAGCTCACCATGCAACTGGCCCAGAGCCTGCGCTTGAAGAATTCCGTCCGCATCGATAAAGAAAGTTGCAGGAAGTCCGATCAGTCCATACCGGGCTGCCAATACTCCTTTCCGGTCAAGAGCCATTGGGAATGATAAACCAAGTTCTTTCGTATAAGACTTAACGACTTCAGGTGACTCCATCATATTGATCCCTACGACAACGAGTTCCCTGGATGGTCCGTATCCGTTCGCGATCTGCTGTAGCGCCGGCATCTCCGCTCGACACGGAGAGCACCAAGTTGCCCAGAAATTCAACACAACTGCTCGACCAACAAAATCCGATAACTGTAATTCGGAATCATCAGGCGTTTCGAGCCTGAAATTCGGAACCTGTTCACCAACCTTGATCTTCAGCGAAGATTCTCCTGCATCGAGAACCGAATTGGTCGGTGAATGAGAGGTCAGTTCCCACCAACCAAAAAAACTAGCGATCACTAGAACGATTACAATCGCCATGATGTGACGCGACTGGATCCAAACTCGAGACACTTTCACACCTTCCCCTTAAATCGTACGCCGTGTCTGGAATAGTGACTGCCCTTGATTTAATCGAGCGCCCTACCGTTCATCCCGACTCGTCGGTAGCATCACCGGGTGTCAGAGCAGCCCAACTTCAGTGATCTCGGCAATCAGATCGACCTTGCCGCAAAGCTTCTAGCGCGTTCAACTCACACTGTTGTTCTCGCAGGTGCTGGCATGTCGAAGGAATCTGGTATCCGCACCTTTCGCGGTGAAGGTGGCTTATGGACTGAGCACGGTGAACCGCCGATGAACCAATTTGACAGCTTCACTTCAGACCCGCACGCCTGGTGGGAACGCCGCCTGAACGAGGGCCGAAATGATGGTTTCGGACGATCGATCGATGGTGCACAACCGAACCCCGGACACTTCGCTCTTGCTGAACTGGAACGGCTCGGTATCGTTTCACACTTAATCACTCAAAACATCGATGACCTACATCGCTTAGCAGGACAGAACTCGATCACCGAGATCCATGGAAATCGTCACTGGCTTCGTTGTCTCGACTGTGAGCTGCGCTGGCCGCGTACCCAATTTGTAATCGATGCCACAGAGCTACCACCTATTTGCTCCGAATGCGGTGGACTCGTGAAAAGTGACACGGTTATGTTCGGCGAACCAATTCCGGCTACCGCTCTCCGTCGCTGCCATGAGGAGACTGCTCTTGCAGACTGCTTCCTAACAATCGGGACATCAGCCCTCGTCTACCCTGCTGCACAATATCCGGCCAATGCTCTCAGCCGCGGCGTACCGCTAATTGATATTAACCCTGAACCAACACCACTAACCTCGGTTGCAAATGTCGTGATAGCTGGTCCGTCTGGCAAGATATTACCCGCGGTTGTTAACCAGATTCACAACGAACTAGATCACTGATCAGATAAACCAATAAGCGACGAAACGAGCTAGATAATGCCCGCGAAGATAAATAAATAACGATGCTGGGAATCTTACTCGCTGTAGACAGTGGTTTGCTTCAGGTAATCCCAGGTGAGAAGCCTATACACGCTGTCAAAAGTACACCGATGACCAGTGTCGATTACCGCGGTGACCTCGCGATCGCCGTTTCACCTGGTGAAGGTGTTTGGGTTTTTGATGGTGCAGCCTGGAATCAATCTTGGACTGGCAACGCTAGTTTCGGTCGAATCGGTCCCGACGGTGTCCTATGGGTAGGCACTCACGGTGCACACCTCCATCGCTCAGACGATCGCGGTGACAACTGGCGCGAAATCCATGGCCTGCAAAACGTCATAAAACATCGCCAAATCAAAGCACCTAAAGGTCAGCAAAACCCCTATGTGGCGGGTGTGCTCTTCCCTAAAGAAGGCATGTTGGTTGGTATCGCTGGAGGTGCTACTTGGTTCACTCGCGACAATGGTGAAACATGGCTTGAGCGATCGGATGGTCTCGACCCGTTGCTTCACCAATTGCAGGAACATCCTGAACAACAGGACCGTCTGTTCGCATCGACCGGTACCGGAATTTATCGCTCAGACGACGGTGGCTTCAGCTGGGTTCAATCTCTTGGAGGCCTCGACCGCTCTTGGGGTGGATCGATTGCTGTGCTTCCAGGCACACCTGATGTATTACTATTCGCTGCAGCACGACAAGCTCCGGGAATAGACGGTGCAATTTTTCGCTCGCCCAACGGCGGTGTGAGCTGGTCACGCTTTTTACCCGAGGAGGAAAACTCGAGAAAACACTCCGAGGATGAACCAGAAGCAGATGCAATTGCAGAATGGCCTCAGATGCCATGCGTTACGCGTCTATGGGACTCTGAAGACACTGCCTTCATCTCGGCAGGGGACAAAGTCTGGGCATCTCATGACAAGGGCCGCAACTGGATAGTAATAGCCACCGGCCTACCAGTGGCTAATGCTATTGCTGCAGCATTCTAACGATACTCGCAAGGCAAAATGCCATAAAAGTTTATCCACTGATTCGCGATGAAATTGCTCATCGAATTACAGACCATTCTGTAGGACGCGTCAGGTTGTTTTGTTGACTTACAACCAATCCTTCTGTTCGCACCAAGTAGTCGGCCCATGCCGGATCCGCATCACGTTTGGCACGGCGTACTTCGAGATCAGCCAGACTTTCAAAGCCCCACATGTGAATCACCTGATTAAGCGTGCCGCTGACCGTAACAAAGTAGCCAAGTGGTTCCCCAATATATTTTCTCTGCACTGGTAACGCGTACTGCTCGAACAGCTCGAGATAGCTGTCCATCTTACGAGGCGCGATATTGTAGGTGCGCACGTCGACAATCATAGTCACCTCCATTAGCAACTCACATGAAGGTAAAGAATATCTTCACATTGAAACGTGTGCGCCCACTTAATTCTGTTGACACTGCACGCTGACTTGACTCGCGTCACTGAGCGAGCGACTGTCATTAGATGGAAGTAACAAACGAGCTCATGGTTCGAGGCATCGTCGTCGGAGTATTTCAGGAAAACTGCTGGGTCGTCGGCAACCGACGATCTGGTGAAGCAATCTGTATCGATCCCGGCGATCAACCGCAAGAAATCATCGCACTCGCGAAAGACATGGGTGTCTCGATTAAATACATCATCAATTCGCACGCACACGTTGACCACATTCTCGGCGTCTCCGGTGTGCATAACGAGACTGGTGCCAATTTTCTCTTACATGAATCAGACCTCGAATTACTTCGTACCGGCTGGCAGAATGCCGCAGAGCGTTACGGATTTGACGTAGAGGCTCCACCACCAGACCCCGATCAGTTCGTAATCGACGGCGATATCATTGAAGTAGCGGGTTTGCGACTACGAGCAATCGAAACTCCCGGCCACACAGCCGGATCGGTCAGTTACTACTCGGATGAAGGCCTACTCTTTAGCGGTGACACACTCTTTCGGGGATCGATAGGCCGTACTGACCTTCCTGGTGGTGACTTCGAACAGGAAATGCGCAGCATCTGCGACAAACTGCTTGCATTGCCTGATGACACAACGGTACTTCCAGGACACATGCAGGAGACTTCAATCGGTGACGAGCGCGCTTCGAATCCATTTATCCGCGACTGGCTAAACCAGCCGTAACTCTAACTTTACGGATTTTCCTGCGCACGAAACATTATTAAGATTGCGAAAGTTCAAGTGCCGCCGCACTCCAGTGGTCGAAATCAAAGGAGTGGTCGGGCAATTCAACCCTCCGCAGTTTTCCAAGACGTGTTACTGGAAGTGTCTCATCAACTAGACGCACCTCGTCCACACGCAGCCAGGAAGGCAAAGAGAGCGATTGCCTCCGTACTACCTCACGCATCAACCGGTGCAAGTCGTTATTGTTTTCGATATTTCCATCGACCAAAGCATCAATTGACGGAAATACTGTTGCGATCAACTGCCATTTAGGCTCTTGCTCAATGGTCAGTCGTACTTGTCCAATCTCTGTTGCCTGCGATAACTGAGCTTCGAATGTCTCCAGATTCACCAGCTTACCGTTCGGCATACTAATGACAAGACTAGCGCGCCCGGTGATCCAGATGCTGCCATCGTTGTCGATACGAGCTATATCGCCGGTTTGAAGTAATCCATCTTGGATCATCAGTTTCGTATCATCAGGTCTCTGGTAGTAACCCATCATCACGTTCGGACCCTGCACAGTCAGCTCACCCTCCCCATGACCTTTAGAACTCTCATGTGGTGAGATCGAAACAGTAACCCCTTCAGCAGCCGGTCCAACCGAACCAACATTTCTCCAATAACCTCGGGCGCGCCACCAAAATTCACCATGATTAAACCGTTGCGCCGATACTACAGCTGCCGCTTCGCTTAGCCCGTAGCCTTGGATAACTGGCAATCCTATAGCCATCATCCCTCGATGAACTTCCGGGTCGAGGCGTGAGCCACCGCTTACCATAAACCGCAAGCGCCCTCCTAACGCCTTTTGCACGGGTCGAAATAGTACCCGTCCGAGATTTACTCCCACAGTTCTTATTAAAAGTGCGTTAAACCAACTCGCAGCTGAGAAATATGCGCCCCGAATTCCCCCCTGAGCATTTCTCCGAATCTGCCTTAAGAGCGCCTCAAACAAAGATGGGACACCAAGAAAAATGGTAGGAGGCGTCTCGGCGGCGCGCTGCGCGACGTGCAACAATCTGTATTCCAATTCAGCCGGAACACCAGCCACGATCGGTGCTATACAACCTGTTGTCAGAGGGAAAACATGAAATAAGGGTAGAACTACGAACAATACATCCGGTTCACGAAGCTCAGCCGTAGCGATACCGGATTCGACCGCCGCAATAAGGTTGCGATGGCTCAGCATCACTCCTTTGGGTCTTCCTGTAGTACCTCCGGTATACAAAAGCAGCGCCAACCCATCCGGATCAGGCTTTGGGTCGCGAACGATAGCACCACTTGATTCCGGCCATTCGTGTACATCGGTGAATGAGATCCGCCGAGTATCCCGCTCTGACACCCTTGCAAGAAAATCCTCGTCGCCAATTACCGCTGCAGGATTCAGCTCATCTACAATCGAGCTCAGTGCTGCCTCTGGCATCTCGGTGTCTACGGGAACCGGAATTCCACCCCTTACTAACACGCCAAAAAATCCGACCACCCATGGCAACGAATTTCGACCACCAATCAGGACAAAGTCACCAACGTCTACGTCAGCAGCAAGTTCCTCGGCAGCACCTACTGCACGTCGACCGAGTTCTGAAAAGGTAATTGATTCGAGAGCTCCGTCACCCCATGGTGCACGGAATGCCATACGGCCCGGATAAATCGCAGCACTGCGTGACAACATCTGCGGTAACGTGTTGGCATCCACGGATCACCTCAGCCTTCTAATTTCCATTTAAACTGTCAACTGTGAAACTAGCACGACCATCGCCTTGTAGCGTTGCAGCAGAAGCCAGTTACCCAAATTTGGCAAATATTGAGCGCTACCACTGTCATTTAATATAGCGCTGGTAACTACACCGCTAGCGTTCTTATGTCGTATCATTGTTCGTGGCGGGCATTCGCAAGGCGATGGTCCAGTGATCATTTCTCCCCGATATTTATTTTTCATTGTTCTAATTTGCATGGTGATGTCCGTAATTCCGACGGCTATTTCAGCAGCTGTCATGCATCAAACACCGACATCCTCAAATCGCAGCGAAGCTGCTCGTGAAAATGCTCTGATACCTGGTACGACTGCAATCATTAACGCCGACGGGAGTTGCCTACGACTCCGTGATGCTCCAGAAGGCAACCGACTCGATTGCTTCGCTGATGGCTCGGTCGTAGAAGTTCTTCAGGGTGCTGAAATTAAAGGTGATTATCGCTGGCAGTATGTCTCGATCGACGGCCGCAACGGTTGGATGGCTGACGAATTCTTGCAACCAAGCCCTAGTGTGCCTAGCTGTGGTACCAGTGCCATCAATGCTGGGTTCTCATCGTCCCTGCCCAACAATGGAATCAGCATTCAGAGCTGGGGTGGAGGCACGTTAAGTGGAATTATTAATACAGCACTTGCCGACGGCTGCAACGCCACCTCGTTCTTCGTCACGGTAGATGGTGAATGGATGGGATATCGACCCAATGCACCCACATTCGTCAACCAAGCATGGTTTGATTATTTTGGCGGTGAACAGGTCTCTGCCGGAACCCTGATGATGATGTTTTGTGGTACTTCCTCTAACCAAAACACCTTAGCAATGGCCCGTTACCCTTTCCTGCCAGCTCCGATCCCGACAGGCAGCGCGCCAATCCTCACCACTGGTATCCGAGCTGCCGAGGTGAACTCGAGTGCTGCGATCGTTATCGATGAAGCTTCGGGAGCAGTCCTCTATGAACAGAATGCTCACGACGCGCTCGCGCCGGCTAGTTTGACAAAAATTGCAACTGCCATACTTGCCATCGAAGGGACCGACCTCGAAGCCTGGGTCGGCTCCGACGTAGACAGTCGCACCATGTATGGAAGCAGTGTGATGGGACTCCATCCAGGTGATTGCTTCCAGATGCGTGATCTTATTCGAGGCCTGATGCTGCGTTCGGGTAACGATGCAGCATTAGCAATTGGACGATATCAAGCAGGATCTGATGAAGCATTTGTCCATCAGATGAACACACTCCTGTTACGCCTTGGCTTGACGGACAGCCATTTTTCCAATGCCCATGGCTTGGATTCCGATAACCACCACATGTCTGCCTATGACTTGGGGATGCTCGCCCGTTACGGGATGCAACTCGAAGAATTCCGTGATGCTGTTTCTTCATCAGTCTGGACAGCCGATGGGAACCGAGAGCTAACGATGTACAACATCAATAGCTTCATCTACAGCTATAGCGGAGCTGATGGAATCAAGACCGGTTACACCGAGGGAGCTGGCCGCACATTCGTTGGGTCAGCGACTCGCAATGGCAAACGTGTTTACGTCGTCTTACTCAACTCAGCTAACTATTCCCGAGAAGGTACAAGTCTGCTCAATTGGGCCTTCGACAATCACAGCTGGGACTAACACTCGCAAACATCGAGGTGCTGGCGTGATCGATCTCAGTGAACGTGGTCAACAACTCATCGAGGAAAGCCCGGTCGGACGACTTGCAACTGTCAGTGCTGATGGTGCACCTCACATTGTGCCTATATGTTTCGTTGTCTCCGACTCCTACGTATATTCCGTGATCGACGAAAAACCGAAGCGCACGAAGCGCCTCCGCCGCATCCGTAACATCGAAGAAAATCCTCGCACAGCGTTAATTATTGACCATTACGATGATGACTGGTCGCAGTTGGGTTGGGTAATGCTCCAATCAGACGCCGAAATTCTTGGTTCCGGAAAAGAGCATGAAGCTGGCATCAAATTACTTCGCAAACGTTACCGTCAGTACAAGATGATGGCTCTTGATGAAGCACCATTGATTCGTCTACACATCCAGCGGGCCACCGAATGGTGGGCAGATGTTTAGTAACGAAACTCTGGGATCAACCTCGACAACCTAATAGTCGCATGGCGCTAGCAGCCTAGCTGTTACATTCCTCATCTAACTAGATCTACTCTTGTCGATGTTCACGAGACAATGCGAGACTCGCTGGCATCAACCGGAACTCGCACTTTGAAGCTGCAACTTCGTAGACTGCGGAAAACTCTACGGAATATATGCACAAACCACGAAATGGAATTACTTATGACCAACCTTGAAGGAAGAACGGCTCTCGTTACCGGCGGTGGACGTGGCATTGGTGCTGCAATTACTAGAGGGCTGGCAGTGGCAGGAGCCGATGTCGCTATCAACTACACTCGTGATACTGCAGCAGCTACTGCCCTTGCTGAAGAAGTACGTACTCTCGGCCGTCGAGCAGAAATCTACCAAGCTGATGTCGCTGACCCGGAACAATGCGAGAGCATGTCTGAGAAGGCTCTGGAGGAGATGGGACCGATTGGCATCCTAGTGAACAACGCAGGCATAGCGTCGCGAGGAAACTCCGTAAGTGACACAGACCCGGGGGAGATGAGACGCGTTGTCGAAACGCATGCCTTCGGTTCGTTCTATATGAGCCAACTATTGCTCCCATCGATGCGCGAACTCACACGAGGAGACATCATCATGATCTCCTCCGGCGCAACAGCTGGCCTGAGTGCTCGAGGTGCACCGTACAATATGGCTAAGACTGCAATGGAAGCTCTCGCGTTCACGCTCGCTAAGGAAGAACGCGCAAACGGTATTCGAGTCAACATCGTTGCACCTGGTCTCGTGGAAACCGAAATGGGTAAACGACTCGTCCGCGCGACTCGTGGCGTCGATGACATCCGCGAGTTAGACGCTTCCAGCCCATTTGGTCGCGTTTGCCAACCAGAAGACATAGCCAGCGCCGTGCTTTACCTCGTTGGTCCAGAAGGCAGTTACGTGACGAATCAGCGAATCTACGTCAACGGCGGCGGCTTTTAGTACTGAATAATTCTCACCTAGGACTCGCAGTTCACGAGCATCTTGGAGTACTGCATGAACCTCGAACTCAACGGTAAAGTCGCCCTTGTCAGCGGTGGTAGCAAAGGTATCGGCAAAGCTGTTGCCAGACGGCTCGGGCTCGAGGGCGCCAATGTCGCGATCGCTGCTCGCAGTGAAAAGACACTCCATGACACCGCAAACGAACTTGCTGAGGAGACTGGGCAACGCATCCTGCCCATCATCACAGATACAGGAGACGATCAGTCCGTCCGTGCGATGGTTGATACAGCTCACCATGAATTCGGACAAATTGACATCCTCGTCAACAGTGCTGCGGTACCTGGAGGAGGAAATCGGCCACCCAAACTCGACGACATCACGGCCGAGGCATTCTGGAGTGACATGAACGTAAAGGTTCTGGGCTACCTACGCGCAGCCCAAGCAGTCGCACCTCATATGATCACTCAAGGCTGGGGGCGAATCATTAACATTTCGGGGCTCGGCGCTCGTAGCTCCGGATCGACGATCGGAAGTATGCGTAATGTGTCCGTGTCAGCTCTGACAAAGAATCTCGCAGATGAGCTGGGCCCGCACGGCATCAATGTCACCGTCGTCCACCCTGGGATGACTTTTACCGAACGGTCCCCTGACATGTTCAAAGCCCGCGCAGATACTGAAAACATTTCAATCGAGGAAGCTGAGCTTCAATTCAATAACGGAAACTCAATCCGGCACCTAGTCACTGCCGAGGAAGTCGCTGATGTAATCACGTTCCTCGCGTCCCCTCGATCGATTGCGATCAATGGCGACGCGATAGCTGCGGGTGGAGGCGTTGGCACAGCGATCCACTACTAACACCTATAGGGGCGCGAACAGCCATGCTTGATAGATAGCTCACACGTTCACCGCATTACTAACGTCGCGAACTAGCGATATGCCTCACACGTTCGGCAATCCGAGGTCGACCCAACGCCGCGCAGACCTTTTCAAGGTCGTCGGTTGGTCCATTCCAGCGCCAATCTTCAACTTTGCCGAAACCCGGAACATCTCTCACAAGTGTAGCGATGCGCCGGAATAACCTCGCTGTATCTCGTTCGCGCTCAAGCGTCTCAGCCAACCGTGCAGCGCCTCGAACCTGAACGTCCCAGTCCTTGACATCATCTGGAATCGATTCAAGGTGAACGTAGTGAGCTAGCACTGTCCCAGCTGATTTTGCACCCCAGCCTGGAAGCCCAGGAAAACCGTCTGAACTATCTCCAACGAGACCGAGATAATCTGGAATCGACTCGGGGAGCACACCGAACTTCTCGACTACATTCTCCTCGTCATACTCCAACTTTTGTCGTCGATCGAACTGCACCACCCGTTTCCCTGAGACACACTGCGCTAGATCTTTGTCCGGTGTGCAAATCCAAATCTTCTCAACTTGTTCATCACGTTCTGCGATAGCGGCGGCGGTAGCCATTGCGTCATCGGCTTCGTGCTCTACCATCGCAAAAATTTGAAAGCCTGCTGCGATTAATACTGTCTCGAGGATCGGAAACTGCGCGAGCAACTCTGGTTCAACATCTTCCCCGGACTTGTAACCCTCGTACAAAGCATTACGAAATGACCTAATTTCACGATCAGTTGCTATCCCTATGTGAGTCGCACCTTCATCGAGCAACCCCAGCATAGAATCCAGCACACCGCTCACTGCAGCGACCTCAACCCCACTTGGTCCCTGTCTCTTTGGCATAGCAAAATAGTGCCGAAAGAGTTCATACGTACCGTCGATCAGGTGTACTTCCACCAACTGACGATAATCCATCTGGTCAAACTATTCGACG
The DNA here is from genome assembly GCA_002455955.1 of Dehalococcoidia bacterium UBA6627. GTDB lineage: Bacteria > Chloroflexota > Dehalococcoidia > UBA2979 > UBA2979 > UBA6627. Next base: position 5,165 of record DKLZ01000033.1, on the reverse strand, counting down.
AGAGCAGGAAGCAGGACGCCCATACGAGGGAATTGTTACTGATACCACTGCCTGAATCATGGTCAGGTAATCAATAAACTTCTACCTATCACTGATGAAAAACTATGGCGTTGATAGCATCATCAACCAATCAAACAACGCAATAGCAACGATAAGCGTTTGGGAACAACACCCTGTACCGTCCTATCACCAGTACTATCGCCGAAGGGAGTGCTCTATGACCGTTCGTAACACGGTCGAGATCGGAGATGTCCGCATCACCCTTGTCGAGGAGTTGGTGATGCCAACATCTGTGCGTTGGATGCTTCCGGATCATCCAGCACCATTCGAACTACTCGACAATTGTCGTTCATGGCTTGAGCCACACTTTCTAAACGAACGTGGCCATATTCTGCAGTCGATGCACTCCTGGGTAATCGAAGCTGATGGGATGCGCATCGTCGTCGATACCGGTATAGGAAACGACAAAGACCGCGAGGCCGAAGGATACGATGGCTGGCATATGCGTAACGGCCCATACCTCGCTGATCTTGCCGAAGCGGGATCACCAGCCAAAAAAATTGATGTGGTCCTCAACACACACCTCCATAGTGACCATGCTGGCTGGAATACGAAGTGGACGAACGGACATTGGGCTCCAACATTCGTTAACGCGCGCTACCAATTGGTCCAACAGGAATGGCGGTACTGGGACAAAGTCGCAGACTCTTGCCCGAACATTATCGAAGACAGCGTGCGGCCTCTGTTCGAGGCCAATGTTGTGGATCTCGTGACAGCCGACCACCGTGTAAGCGACTCGGTCGAGCTAGAACCTAGCCACGGACATACACCTGGCCATGTCTGCGTTCGCATCAACTCTCATGGCAAATCCGCAATTATCCTTGGCGATGTCATCCACAGTCCCATTCAATGCGCCGCTCCTGAACAACGCCCTCCACTCGACTCCTTTATCAAAGAAGCTCGAATAGCACGGCGTGCCTTTCTGGAGCGCTACGCGGACACCGATACGATCGTTCTCGGTTCTCACTTTCACACCCCTGCTGCGGGAATGATTCGCCGTACTGGAAGCACTTATCGTTTCGACGTAGCCGAAGCCTGACCCGACACAACCTTCGAAGGGATACTCATTGGGCGACTTACAAAATCGTTATGACGTTTTGATCGTTGGTGCCGGTTCGGCTGGTGCTGTGATCGCAAATCGCATCTCTGAAAACCCGAACAGCAGTGTGCTCCTCATTGATGCCGGCCCCGATTATTCTCATGTCCAAGACACTCCAGAGGACTTGATTGACGGTAATAAGAACTCTGTCAACGACCACGACTGGAAACACCAGTATTGGCCAACCGCAGAGTCCCTCATAACACCGTTCCCAAGAGGTCGAGTGACCGGCGGATCAAGCGCCGTCAACACGGCGATTGCGCTACGTGGTATTCCTGAAGACTACGATGGCTGGGCGGAACTCGGAAATAATGAGTGGTCTTGGAATAAAGTGCTTCCAGCGTTCAAAAGATTGGAACGCGACCTAGATTACGGGGAGGCTGATCACCATGGAGATGCTGGTCCGATCACCATCCGACGTCATCCTTGGAACGAACTAACCGAGACACATCAGGCGTTCGTTGAGACATCACGAACGCTCGGGTACCCAGATTGCAAAGACCAAAATGAACCATACGGTTGGGGCACCGGCTCTCAACCGATGAATAAACTTGGACGTCTCCGAGTCTCCACCGCAATCGGCTATCTCGCTCCTGCTCGAGCTCGCCCGAATTTACTCATCCAGGCTGATACGCACCTGCGACGCGTCCTATTCGAAGGAAAGCGAGCGACCGCCGTAGAAGTCGATCATGCAGGAAGCGTCAATCGTATTGACGCTTCCTTGATCATCCTGTGCACCGGCGCAATCCAGACACCACCTGCCCTTTGGCGATCGGGGCTCGGGCCACGCCGCGACCTTGAAGACCTCGGGGTCGATGTTGTCGCAGATATCTCAGGTGTTGGCGCTAATCTTTGCGATCATCCAATGGTGACCGTGCAAATACTTGCGAAAGACCCTGCGCATGCTGCACCCGAGTTGCCATTAATTCAGACAGTTACACGCTACTCCGCACCAAACAGCAGTCACTACCCTGAACACCGCAACGACCTGCAGATTGAGTTGCTCACGTGGTCACAACGAGAAAACAGTCCTGGAGTCTTCTCAATAGCCGCCGTACTCGAACAATCCTACGGTCGCGGCAGTGTTCGCCTCGATTCTGCCGATCCGCACGCTCAACCTACGATCGCGCAATACTTCTGCGAAGACGACAGAGACACTCTAAGACTCGTAGCGAACTACCGTGATGCCCTAGCATTCACACAAACAGCACCGCTATCGAACCTGATCAAAGAAGTTTTGAGTTCTAAAATCACACTTCACCACTCAGGTAACCCATCGGACAGTGAACTAGCGACAATAGTCCGTCAGACTGCCCGATCCGGTTACCATCCCTGCGGCACTGCGAAAATGGGACCATCCAGTGATCCTCAGAGCGTTGTCGACCAATACGGTCGCCTCCATGCAGTCGATGGTCTCGTCGTCGCAGATGCCTCGATCATGCCTGATGTCCCGAGAGCAAATACAAACCTCACAAGCATCATGATCGGAGAACGGATCAGTGAATTCATCCGCAGGTCTCCTGGCGATTATGGCCTCTGAGCTGGGAATCGCTGTCTAAAACCACTAGAACGAAGCTATACGCTCACTGCTGTATCAAAGATCGCTGTCATCGTCGTCAGGAATACTCGCTGCATCGAAATCATCGTAAGGGCCGCTTCCTGATTGCCGACGGGCTATCGTTGACTTTGCTTCGGCTCCAACATTACTCACAGCGAACGTCTGGAACTTAATCCGTTCAGTCTCAGAATTACCACATTTCGGGCACGGTGCCACAGCGTCCCTCTGCGAGACACTCCGCATCAATTCGAAGGTTTTGGGACAACTTCTCCGCCGGCGACCAACATGGCGATATTCGTACAGCACTCCTCAACCTCTCATACAAAAACGAGCAAAATTGTCGACGATGTCGATCACAGTACTTAAATTCGCCCGTGATTCCAAAACGGACATCCTGGTTTAATCGTTATCTTTTCGATGCTAGATCGGAATAAACAATGGAATGAGATATTCACCTTCTTCCTGCTTCTCGAAGATCACCCTGACACGCTGACCAACACGCACATCGTCCAGCGGATTTTCTACACCGACTACGTTCGAAAGCATCCTAAAGCCCTCGTCGAGATCGATATAGGCGAGTGCGTAAGCTCCAAGATCAGCAAAAGCAGGATTTCGATTTTGCCGAATAACGGAGTAGGTATACACCGTTCCTTCACCTTTGGAAATTTTCCTTGCAAGATCGTCACTCCCACAGCTAGTACACCGAGCACGAGGCGTAAAGACGATTTCATCGCAAAGATTGCATTGCTGATAAGTCAGTTGCTCGTCTTTGGTTGCGTCCCAAAAATCCTGGGTATCCGGCTCGAAAAACTGAGGCATTGGTCTCTTAGTCATGTCGCTGTTCCTGCTTCCTGTTAATCCGCAGCGAGAACAATCGTCCCGCCAGTGTGATCTCCACCGAGCAAACCACCATTGCCGTGGGCAACGGCGAGCTTCGCGCCATCTACCTGCGAGGTTGACTCACCACGAAGCTGACGTGCGCTCTCGAGCAACAAAAACATTCCACGCATCCCCGGATGGTTCGAAGAAAGTCCGCCACCGTCGGTATTCAATGCTGGTCCACCGTGTTGATCAAATTTCATTCGACCTCCACTGATGTAGTCACCTACTTCACCCTTCTTACAGAAGCCTAGATCTTCTAGACAAACGGCTACCGTGATCGAAAATGAATCGTAGATCATGGCACTGTCAATTTCGTCGGGGTTGACTCCTGCTTCGGCAAATGCGATAGGTGCACCCTGAGCACCAGCACTTACTGTGATATCACCAGCATTCTCGCGGTACTTTGTTGCCTCACCGCTACCAATGAGCCAAACAGGCTTCGTCTTCGTATTCCTTGCGACTTCCTTTGAAGCAATGATGATGGCACCACCACCATCACTAACCATGCAACATTCAAGCAAATGTAACGGGTCTGCAATCACGCGTGAGTCCATCACGTCTTGCACAGTGATCTCGTTGACACCAACAAACTGAAGGTCTGTCATCGCTTGAACGGCATCAGGATTACGCATCGCATGATATCGAGTTGCTACCGAGATCTCGGCGAGCTGCTCACTCGTTGTACCGTATTCATGCATATGACGATGGGCCACCATCGCGTAGTTCGCAATTAACGTAGAACCGTATGGCGCCTCCATATTCGCGGACCAGCTACCACTGCGAGTCGCACCACCGGTGCCAATCGGCGTACGCAGTGTTGCCGACTTGGACCCATAAGACAGAATCGCTACGTTCGCCTTACCTGCAGCGATGTCCCGCATCGCGTGAGCAGCCTGAAACTCATACGACGAACCACCGACCTGAGTGGTATCGATCACTGTGGGTTTGATGCCGAGATATGCCGACAATCCTAGACCGCCACCCCCTTCACCATCTTGAGCATCGTAGAGTGCATCAATGTCACTCCACTGCAATCCGGCATCATCAAGCGCCGCTTTGATCGATGTTGCTTTAATTTGAATCGCCGATACATCCGGGGCATACCGCGATGGGTACTCATGAATCCCTACTATCGCCGCCTCGCGCTGCTGGGCCATTAGAGACCTCCTTCGATAATCCACGCATTCGTTAGCACTCTTCTAGAAGCCACGTCAACGTATAACGCATAATTTACAGTCATGATCTCGAATCAACGATGGTGAAAACTTCATACGACTTCACTTGTACCAATTGAAATCAGCTTTGAAGTACTGACAATAGCCAGGCCACTAGCCTGCATGTTTCAGCATCACAGTCAAAATATAAATGCTCCACTAGTGGAAAACTCAACACGAACCTGGGTAATTAAGCTTCACTCGCGTCTCATAACCAAAGATGGGCTCAATCACGATTCCAGCTCGGGCGTATACACCAGGTGAGATCCCCATGTCGGCTAGCCATAGCTCACCTGCATTCTCTTCCATCAGTCCAACCTTAGGTAGAGCAAGCGTCAGTGTACGAGCCGGC
>DKLZ01000055.1:4514-8811 GCA_002455955.1 Dehalococcoidia bacterium UBA6627 | reverse complement strand
GTGGGACATGGATCAACAGACCAATCTTTGGTTTTCCACTTGAACGAAGGTTCGTGGAATTTGATGTGATTGTTGACGTTGATGCTTCGATTCCCGATATCTGTGTGCGATCAGTAGTCGCACATGAGCTTGGTCATGTGATCGGATTGGGGCATAGTTCCGTTGAAACTGATTTGATGTTTAATTCATTTGACGCAAATGATCTTTCGACGTGCCCAACGACTGCATCGTCTGACGAAAAGGCATTGCTTCAGCAACTCTACGGAGTAAATTCGGCACCTGTGTTGCAGGTCGCGACCGAACAGGTATTTGTTCCTGGGGCAAAAGTGAGACTGATTGCTGATGCTTCCGATCCGGAAAACGATCCGATTGTTTTCGAATGGGAACAAATTGGTGGTGAACTGTTAGCATTTGAAGCGATAGGTGCAGAGCTTACCTTTATTGCCCCGGAAGATCCTATCGACACAATTGAGTTCAGAGTGACAGCGCGAGATAGTTATCGTCATCTAGATACAGAGACGATTCAGGTCACATTTGAAGATAATCCAAGTCCATTAATCCTCTCGCCTTCTTTCACCCGATTTCAGTTAGGTGATGGAAGCCTTGTTGGGAATGCAGTTTTGGGATGGTCAGGTCAAGATAGAGCTTCCAGTTACCGATTTTGTACAAAAGAGCCATTTACTAATGATGAAAAATCTTGTGCTGACTACGCTTCACCGCAGGTAGCGGTCGATTGGGATACGGTCATCGCAACAGCAGGTGAATCTGACGAGCGGCGAGTGTTCACAGCAGGTGTTCTCGAGACATCAATGGCTGCTTGTAATGCAGTAGGTTGCACAGCAGCGGGCGTTGGTCCATCTATAGGTGGACTGCAGTGGGCTTCTTGGCAGATCGATTTCGACTATCTTGCGATGTCATTCGATGTTCCGAGATTAAACATCATGTGGACTATCGGTGGTGTTGTTAATGTTGAAACGACTCCACGTCGCTTCGAGATGTATATCGGCACTCCAGCAGATCCACTGCAAGAGCGGATTAAATCCTGCGGCAATTTACCCGCGGGCGGTGTGTGCTTTGGACTTCTGACACCTAAGGACAAGATGCATCTTTCGCAACTAACTATTGTTAGTTCGGGGAAAGGAACTCCTACCACCGAACACCGAGTCAAGATTCGTTAGTGATCTTGATTCAGGCTAGATGTAAGGTCGCTAAGCGTGGTCGAGGTATACTTTGATATGTCTGTGGCGCAAGTCGTACCGCTACTACTAAGTGTGCCGTGGGAGTGATCTTTTGATGCTATCTCGACGCGCGGTCGATGAAGCTATCGCCGCTCTCGATCATTGCACTCGCGACCGTGCTCCTAACGCATTTGCATCTGTAGCATTGCCTCGTCAATTCGACCCGCGCAAACTGCTCGAAACCTCTATGAGCAATGATGTTGTTGCTAGCTACGAACGTTCAGATCAAGGTGTTGCGCTTGTAGGTGTTGGAGAGGCGGCACGTGTTGATCTTGCAAACGGTGATTTGCCGACAGTTGCCCGAACTCGAATCCAGGAGCTATTGGCCGATGTGAGAGTAAGCGGAGTTACGTCTTTACGTCCTCGGGTACTGGGAGGGTTTCGCTTCGCACCAGAACAGCATCCGGGTGAACCCTGGGAGCAGTTTAGCTCTGGATCTTTGGTGCTTCCAAAGATGTTGTTTGTTCTTGATGGCGAAAACAGTGGTGTGGTTCTCGCTCCGGGGACTGCCCTCAGTGAGGCAAGGCCTTTGATCGAAGAAGGATTGAGAAGCAATTCCACCGATCGCAGACCATCGGCATTATTTGGGGAACTACGCGAGATACGATCGATCGATGAAGCTGAATGGCTGCGAAGTGTGAGAACTATCGCTCGAGAAATTCGTGCCGGTGAATATGAAAAGGCAGTTCTTGCGACTTCAATTCAACTCGAAGGCACAGCTGAACTGCCAATCGGCGCCACCCTTGCTCACCTGCGTGCTGATTACCCCGACTGTCATATTGTGAGCTTCCAAGTTGATGGTTCTACTATTGTTTGTGCAAGCCCCGAATTATTGGTCAAGCTTGAAGGACGGCAACTAGAAACTGCGGCCCTTGCCGCATCGCAGCGGCGAAGCCTCAACGAAATTGAAGATGCAGAACTCGGACATGAGTTGCTCACCGATCCGAAAAGTCGTGGTGAGCACGAGGTCGTAGTGCGTGAAATTGTTGAACGCCTTGACGATTTGACTTTGAGTCTCGACGTAGATCCTGAGCCGGCCGTCCGTAGATTCCGGAATATTCAACATTTACTGACGAAAATTGTTGGTGCCGTACCGGGAGAGATCGATATCTTGGATCTTGTGGAGCGATTACACCCGACACCTGCAGTTTGTGGTCGTCCGTTTGATCTCGCTCGGCGAGTGATTACTGAGCACGAGACATTCGATCGTGGCTGGTATGCAGGGCCGATTGGTTGGCTTGATGCCAACGGTGATGGTGAATTTGCGGTTGCATTACGGACGGCGTTACTTCGTGGCACTAAGGCTTGGTTGTTCGCCGGAAATGGCATTATGGGCGATTCTAATCCAGACGCTGAATTAGAAGAAGTTCGTTTGAAACTCCATCCGCTTGCTGAAGCACTAAATGGGCGCGCTCGATCCGAAAGGAATCCGATCCCAGCCTGACGACTGCCAGAAAGAGGTCAGTGTGCCACGAGCGCTTGATCGGTATATGAGGACTTTTGTGGCTGCACTTGTCAGCTGTGGTGTTCGCCACGCAGTGGTGACACCTGGATCACGGAACACGCCACTAGTCTTAGCATTAACTGATGATCGTTCCGGAGTTCACCCTTGGGTTCACCTTGACGAGCGATCTGCAGGATATTTTGCACTTGGGCTTGCTCGCCAACTTAACGAACCGGTGACAATTGTTTGCACTTCAGGTACTGCAGCCGCCAATCTTCTACCGGCGATTGTTGAAGCAAGACTTTCGCGAGTTCCATTAATTGTTTTGACGGCTGATCGCCCGCCAGAGCTGCGGGACGTCGGAGCATCTCAGACAATTGATCAAGTTCGGATGTTCGGCAACCATGCCAAATGGACTGTCGACATGCCTGTTGCAGGCAGTGATGTTTTTCTCGATCGTTATGCTGCGAGTGCCGCAGTTCGAGCCTCTTTACTAGCAGTTGAAGTACCGTCTGGGCCGATTCACCTTAATTTTCCGCTCCGTGAACCTCTCATGGAGACTGAATCCAGTGTGCCAGCGGTCTTACCATTTGAGATTAACAAGAGGCAGTCTGGTCGAGTTACACTTTCAAATCAGCAAATCGATGAGCTTGCGTCCGAGATTGCTGGACGTCGTGGGTTAATCATCGCGGGCCCGGAACCACTAGGATCGCCTGCAGCACTTGTCGAACTCGTGCGAATACTTGATTGGCCTCTGATCGCTGATCCACTGTCTGGTGTTCGAACTGGTCATCACGATATGTCTCGAGTAGTTGATCGAGTCGATACGCTAGTCAGAGAGCCGATATTTACGAATGCTGCGAGACCTGAAGTAGTGATTCGTTTCGGGCCTACGATGACTTCGAAACCATTCAATTCCTGGCTAGCTAGCCTCGGTAATGTGAGTCATTTTGTGGTCGATGAAGCGGCACTCGGTACGGCTGGTTTCCGTGATCCTGAGTTGTTATCAGGCTCGATTGTGCGCTCAAATCCAACGCTATTATGCGAAGCACTAATCAATGCTCAACCGCGTAGTGCTGATAGCAACTGGAATACCTATTGGAATGAGGCGAATAATTTAGTTAGTGATTCGATTGAGACGGCGATTGATGCGTTAGAGGAACCGTTTGAAGGAGCAATTCCTCGCGACCTTGCAGCGGTGCTTCCTGATGGAGCAGTTCTTGTGGTTGGTAACAGTATGCCGGTGAGGGATGTCGATAGTTTTTTTGGGAAAGTACCCCGCGATCTAGAGATGTTTGGAACTCGAGGAGCCTCGGGGATTGATGGTGTTATTTCTACAGCCGCTGGTGCGGCTGCTGTCGATGGACCAGTCGTACTGTTAGTCGGTGACCTCTCATTCTTTCATGATCAAAACGGTCTTTGGGCGGTCAAGCGCCACGAACTTGATCTCACAGTTCTACTAATAAATAACAATGGTGGTGGTATTTTTGAATTTCTTCCGCAACGTGGACTTGAGGATGACCTCTTCGAATCTTGGTTTGGCACGCCGCACGATCTTGATTTTCTTCACGTCGTCACGCAGTACGGCGGGCGTCACACCGTTCTAGAAAACAAC
>DKLZ01000055.1:0-4198 GCA_002455955.1 Dehalococcoidia bacterium UBA6627 | reverse complement strand
GCCGTTCTAGAAAACAACTCACGCAAGATGATAAGTGAGGCTATTGAGACTCCAGGACTCGATGTGTTAGAGCTCCGTACAGATCGCACGCGTAATGTAGTGCTCCATCAAGAGATATTCAACGCTGCATGCGTCAAGCTTCGTGATGCTCTCAATAATGAACTTGTACCTCCGAAGGTTGGCTAATGCCGTGTATCGAAATCGATGGCCTGCGGCTGAACATGAAGCGTGTTGGCAGTGGCCCAGCGTTAGTGTTACTCCATGGGTTCACAGGGGACGCAACCACCTGGGATGATCTTGCAGTAAGGCTGGCTTCACGGTTCGAAGTGGTCGCTTTTGACATTATTGGGCATGGTGAATCGGATTCACCTCCGTCAGTCAGTCGCTACCAGATGGCTCGGTGTGTAGATGACCTTGTAAGTGCACTTCGTGCGATTGGGCATATTGATGCGACGTGGTTGGGCTATTCGATGGGTGCGCGGACGGCACTTCAAGTTGCGATTCACCAGCCTGATGCTGTTAACGCATTGATTCTAGAAGGCGGGAGCGCGGGGCTTTCTGATCCAGAAGAGAGAGCTACTCGTACTTCGATGGATGAAGCACTCGCTAATCAAATCGAACGTGACGGAATAGAAGCATTTATTGATTTCTGGGAGACGATTCCACTTTGGAACACACAAAGCGTTCTTCCGGATATGACTCTTAATTTGTTGAGGCGGCAGCGTCTGAGTAACAACGAAATTGGTCTCGCAAATAGTTTGCGCGGGATGGGTACTGGCGCTCAGGAACCGCTTCACGATCGTTTAGACGAGCTTGATGTTCCGATGCTTATGATCACAGGTGCTCTTGATAAAAAATTTACTGCTATCGCCCAGGACATTGTTCGTCAGGTGCGACTTGCGATGCATCGGAGTGTTCTTGATTGTGGCCACGCTGTTCATCTGGAAAACCCACACGCATTCGAGGCAGCTGTGTGTGATTTCCTCGAACAGATATATCCTCACTAGGGCGATGGTATAAAAAACGGATCGCAAGCTCTGACTTGCGTAAAGTTTTACGATAATGATGTTGAAGGCGATGGGTATTGTTCCAGGATCACCGCGTGCTTGGTTAACGGGCATTCGCCTACCGACCTTAACTGCTGCTATCGCGCCAGTAGTTGTTGGTAGTTCAGTGGCATTTCGGGACGAAGTATTTGACCTTGGGCCTGCATGTGCAGCGTTGGTTGGTGCTATCGCGTTACAAATCGGAGCAAATTTCGCAAACGATCTCTCAGACTATCGACGGGGCGCTGATACAAGCGCTCGCATTGGTCCTCCACGCGTGATGCAGCTCGGCCTGTTAACTGAGCGTGAAGTAATCATAGGGATGGCCGTATCGTTCTTTTTTGCCGTGGTCGCAGGGCTCTATTTGTCATTTGTGTCTGGTTGGCCTGTCCTCGTAATTGGAGCGGCGTCTATTTGCGCAGCGATAACATACACAGGAGGTCCATGGCCATTCGGTTATCGAGGCTTGGGTGAATTGTTCGTATTTATTTTCTTTGGACTAATTGCTGTTAGTGCCACCTATTACGTGCAAGCTGGGGAAGTAACGCAGTCAGTTGTTGCTGCGGCCATTCCTGTCGGCCTGACAGTGACCGCGATCCTTATTGTTAATAACGTACGAGATATCGAAACAGACCGTGAGGCACGTAAATTCACTTTGGCTGTCTATCTTGGTCGAAGGCTCGCACGGTACCAATATGTACTGTTTATGGTGAGTGCTTACGTGTCCGCTGCTGCATTATTCATCGTTGGATCGTTTTCCGGATGGACGCTTCTTGCTTGGTTGAGCATTCCGGCTGCGGTCAGTCCAATGATCGCTGTTCTTACACGCGTCGAAGGCCCGCCATTGAACATCGCTCTGCGAGCGACTGCACGACTACACCTGATCTTTGCGATTTTGCTAGCAATCGGATTGAGCCGATGAATAATCCCCAAATTTGTTTATTGCGCTGGCGTCCGTTTCGGTTGCCGATGAATATTCGGTTTCAGGCTGCAGGTGGGAAAATAGACGCACGAGAAGGGGTGCTTGTTCAACTCGAAGATGAGGAAGGTTGGCGAGGTGTCGGCGAGGCGTCTCCCATGCCTTCGACAGACAATGCGACTACTTCTCACGTTGTTTCACTACTAGAACGTTATGGTCCCTCATTGCTTCAGGGTAATACTGAGAAATTAGACGGTTCCCGCGGTAGTGCAGCGCTTCGTTGCGCGATTGATATCGCGATGCTCGATCTTAGGGCGAGGGTTGCCGAAGTACCGGTCGCCGCTTTGCTCTCAAAGGATCATGCATCATCGGTACAGGTGAATGCAGTCATAGGAGGCGGACCGCCGGATGATGTAGCTCACTTTGGTCAACTGGCGATGGAGTCCGGTTATTCCGTCCTGAAATTGAAAGTAGGGCTGACTTCATTAGAGGAAGATGCTAATCGGGTATCTGCTCTACGTGAGGCTTGCCCAGAGGCGACCATCCGGCTAGATGCTAACGGTGCTTGGGATGAAGTGACGGCACTACGTGCCTTCGAGATGTTGTACCAGTATCAAATTGAATTGCTTGAACAACCAACATCACCTGATGACATTGAAGCACTTGCACGACTGCGGTCTCAGGCTCCTATGCGAATTGCTGCAGACGAGTCCGTTGAAGATCCGAAATCTTTTGAACGTTTACTTGAGTTGCATGCAGTCGACTTCATTGTTTTGAAGCCGATGTTTGTTGGCGGTGTATCGTGTGCGCTCACACTTGCCGAGCGCGCCGCTGAGCACTCGATTGGTTCTTTTGCGACATCAACCTTCGATTCATCGATAGGTATTGCAGCAGCGTTGCATTTAGCCGCCGCACTGCCTACTGATGCCGCTCAAGGTCTCGGTACTGGTGCACACCTTGGTGCTGATGTTGTTAGTCGAACACTTCTTCCTAGAGCAGGACGACTAGCTATACCGAATTCATCAGGACTTGGTATCGAAGCAGAAACAGAAGCATTGGAATCTGTGGCGCTTGGTCCATGGGTTGAGGTGGAAGTCGGGACGTGAAGGAAATTCTTGAGCAATATGACTGGGTTGGTTATAGGGCTAATACGCACCCGGACCAAATTGCTGTGACGGATGTTTCAGGTGAATCTCTAACCTACTTAGCTCTTAACCGTGAAGTATCACTCGCTGCAGGCTGGATTCGTGAACTAGGGATTAGTGACGGGCAGCGAGTTGCAGTACTTGCGAAGGGCGATATTAAGTTCATTATTTTAGCTCACGCGATACCTCGTGCCGGGGGTCTTTTTCTACCACTGAATCAGCGATTGACAGAAAATGAACTTTCCTTCCAGTTGGATAATTCTCACGCGAAATTACTCCTGACAGATTCTGCTTACGAGAGAAATGCGGCAAATCTCGTAGAGAACATCCAGACAGAAGTAGTTACGCTAGATGGCGCTATATGGGGAGCAAGTTCTCCATTGTGTGCAGATGCGTCTATTGATTCAGATACTGCACACACTGTCATTTATACATCGGGAACGACAGGGGCACCTAAAGGGGCTCTTATTACATGGAGTAATTTCTATTGGAGTGCAGTCGCTTCAGCAGAGAATTTAGGAGTCGCTCAGAGCGATCGATGGCTTGCCTGTATGCCGCTGTTTCATATTGGTGGACTTTCTATCATTCTCCGTTCGGCGATTTATGGTACCGAGGTGTTGATACATGAAGGCTTTGATGCCATCCGAGTAAATGCGGCCTTAAGGGAAGACGGAGTGACATTGCTTTCGGTGGTTGCCACAATGCTGAGACGTATGCTCGATGCAGACGACGATTCTTATCCATCTACCGTTCGCGCTGTTTTGGTTGGTGGAGGTCCGGTGCCCAAGGAATTGTTGCTTCGAGCACGCGAACGAGGTCTTAATGTTCTTCAAACGTATGGCTTAACCGAAACAGCTTCGCAAGTAGCAACGCTCAATGCTTCCGATGCGTTGCGCAAACTTGGCTCCGCCGGCTTACCGCTATCCGCGGTAACACTTTCTATTGCTGCCTCTGATGGGATAAGTGACGCTGGATCGAATGAGATCGGGGAAATTCTCGTTTCAGGGCCGATCGTTACACCAGGCTATTTGGATTCTCCGGAAGCAAATCAAAGTGCGCTCCGTGATGGATGGTTTCACACTGGAGAT
>DKLZ01000016.1:95086-106754 GCA_002455955.1 Dehalococcoidia bacterium UBA6627 | reverse complement strand
AAGACTTGTCTGAGGAAGACTTGTTCTTTGATTCTGCTTTCTTCCTCGAATCAGTGACGTAGAATCCTTTGCCTTTGAACGCTAGAGCCGGAACAGAAAGCTGGCGCTTAGCGATCGCTCCACACTTCGTGCACGGATGCTCGGATGGGGACCCAAATGGTTCCTGTTTCTCGTAACGATGCCCTTTGGCACAGCGGTAATCATAGGTCGGCACGCGACCCTCCTCGATATAATTGCACTAGCGCGATGAGGCTGTAAGGTAAGTAATAATCAATGTTCAACCTTATCGTCACCAATCGCAAGTGTTCAGCATCAGATAGATATCAGCAATAAGTATATTTCCCACAGACGTCTAGACTCCTATACTCAGCATCGCGAACTAAATCACGTACTCCGACGCCTGCCCTTACTGCCAGTGAGGGTAAATCTATGCGCTGGAAGCCAACAGGAGGTATGAGGTGGCAACAGCTACCGGTATGCGCGAGCTACTTGAAGCTGGCGTTCACTTCGGACATCAAACTCGCCGCTGGAACCCAAACATGCGGCCATTCATTTTCGGTGAACGCAACGGCATTCACATTCTTGACCTTGCACAGACAGTGCCACGACTCCAAGCCGGGCTCGATAAGGCGCGTGAGGTCGCATCGAGCGGCGACAAAATATTGTTTGTTGGAACCAAAAAACAAGCTCGCGAAATCATTCGTCGTGAAGCTGGCCGATCTGGTATGCCTTTCGTTAATAATCGTTGGCTCGGTGGAACACTTACTAACTTCCAGACAATCTCGAAACGTATCCAGTACTACAACGAATTAAGTGAAGGTTTCGCAGCATCACCTGACATTGAGATTGATGTTGATACTGAAACTAAAACTGAGTCTGAAACTGAGGCTTCATCTGTCGCCGGAGTAAGTCTGCGTGAGACGAAGAGAGAACGTGTAATGCTGCAAAAAGAATACGAACGTCTCACTCGTGCGTTCTCTGGACTCAGTTCACTGGAACGTCCGCCTGGGGCACTCTTCATAGTCGACCCGGCGATGGAAGAAATCGCCGTTCAAGAAGCAAACCGCAGTAAAATACCGATCATCGCGATGTGTGACACGAACGCAGATCCAGATGTGATCGATTTTCCTGTCCCTTCGAACGATGACGCGATCCGTGCGATTCAGTTGATGACTGGTCTAATCGCTGATGCAGTGCTCGAAGGAATCGCTGTTGGTGAAGTTGAACAGCAGTTCCAAGCTGCCGAAAATGCAGCAGCCGAAGCAGCAGCCGAAGCAGCAGCCGAAGCAGCAGCCGAAGCGGTTGGGCCTTCATCTGAAGGCGCAACCGAGCGGAGCGACTAACTTGCTTAAAAACTCGTGTAAATACGCGAAGACGAGGATCATCCGTGGTTACTACTAGTGACATCAAACGCCTGCGTGAAGAGACCGGCGCTGGTGTAATGGATGCAAAACGCGCCCTGGAAGAAGCAAGCGGTGACTTCGATGAAGCCCGCAAGATCGTACAGCAGCAGGGTATCGCCGCAGCAGTCAAACGTTCAGAACGTGAAACCAGTCAAGGCGTCATCGAAGCTTATATCCACGGCCAAGGTCGGATTGGCGCGCTCGTTGAAGTGCAATGTGAGACCGACTTCGTAGCACGTACCGATACCTTCAAGCAGCTTGCGAGGGATATTGCAATGCAGGTTGCAGCAATGAATCCGCTCGGACTGACAGCAGAAGACATCCCTGAGGATATCTCAGGTAATCGGGAGGAATATGCTCTGCTTAAGCAGTCTTTCATTCGTGAGCCGAGTCAGACTATCGAAGACCTTGTTAAAAGTGCGATCGGTCAGACTGGCGAGAATATCAAAATCGGGAAATTCTCGCGTTTCGAACTGGGCGAATAGCCGAGTAAGAATACAAAAGTGAGATTCGGTGACGAGATACACGGAATATTGATAGTCGGGGAACTTCATCAGAACTTCAATGTGGAGTACGAGACATCATATCGCGAACAGCGAATCACATCCGGTATCGTGGATTATCACATCGACGCACACACTATGAAGGGGAACATCGATGATCGACGAGATCCTCCTTGATGCTGAATCCCGTATGGAGAAGGCCTCAGAGGCTTACCGTAATGTTCTCGCTGCAGTTCGTACCGGACGAGCAAACATATCGCTGGTAGAGCAGCTGCAAGTCGAGCACTACGGGCAAAAGATGCCACTCAACCAACTTGCGACTTTAGGTGCGCCCGAAGCACAGTTGATAACGATCCAACCTTGGGATCAAAGTGCGACTGATTCGATCATGAAGGCAATCCAAACCAGCGATATCGGTATTACCCCACAGAGCGACGGGAAAATAATCCGCTTGCCAATTCCACAGCTGACTGAGGAACGTCGTCAGGAGATGGTGAAGCAGCTTCATGGTAAGACAGAAGAAGCTCGAATCTCTGTTCGTAACGCACGCCGCCATGCGATGGATGAGCTCAAAAAAGCGCTGAAAGAACATGACATCTCAGAAGACGACGAACATCGAGGTGCTGCAGAAATCGAGCAACTAACTCAAGGCCGGATAGAGCAACTCGAAAAATTCGGCAAAGAGAAAGAAGCAGAGCTTTTACGGGTTTGACCCCCTGGCTAAGAAACCTTCGTAACGATAATTCAGGACATGTTTCCAACAGATCCTGAGGAGATCAATTTGGTAGTCGAACCGACTTTGACTGTCCCCCCACTGCCACACCTCCGTGCAATACCGCGACATGTCGCAATCACTATGGACGGAAATGGGCGCTGGGCTGAGTCTCGCGGACTTAGCCGTGTAGAAGGACATCGAGCCGGCGCAGATGCAATACGACCAGTTGTCGAACGCTTAGCAGAGCACGGTGTCAGCGTTCTTACACTTTGGGGATTTTCGACTGAAAACTGGGGGCGCCCTCGTGACGAGGTACAAGCCATTTTCCGTCTTGGACGCGATTTCATCGATCAACACCTAGAAGAACTCGATGAGACTGGGATACAACTGCGTCATCTGGGCAACCTAGAACGCTTACCTGTGTGGCTCCGCCGACGGGTTGAAAAAGCTATTGAACGTACTAAGAACAACTCAAAACTAATGCTTAACCTCGCATTTAATTACGGTGGCCGTGCTGATATTGTCGAAGCAGTCCAGGACTTGATTCGTGAAGGCGTGAACGCGGATGATGTCACCGAGGAATCGATTAGCTCACGACTAGCTACCGAAGGACTCCGAGAACCCGACTTATTAATTCGCACCGGTGGAGAAGTTCGCGTCTCGAACTTTCTTGTCTGGCAAGCAGCTTACGCCGAGTATTACTTCACCAAAACACTTTGGCCGGACTTTAATGCTCATGCAATCGATGCCGCTCTAATCGATTTCGGTCACCGGCAACGACGCTTTGGCCTCGTCGATAACGGTGATGCTAAGGAGCACTTCCCGAATAGTTCAGGCCCCTAGGGGGCATCACTTTGTTCATCCATCGACTCTTAACCGCAGCCGTCGGCGTGCCCTTGCTCGCAGTCTTGCTGATCACACCTGAGCCAATCTTCGCTGCAGTAGTCGAAGCTATCCTTGCAGTCGCCACATTCGAACTCGTCCGATGCGCACAGCCCAAAGAAGGGGAACTCACTGTACCGATCAGTGCAGCGGCCACAGCAGCATTATTAGTCGCACTCACTCGTACAGGCTTAAGCCCTTCCGTCTGGGTGATTATATTGCTTGCTGGAGTCAGCCTCTTGATGCTAATTCAAGGACGCAACCAATTTGCCCAATCCTTGGGAGGATGGTGGATTGGCTCCGTGCTCTACATCGGTGCGATGGGAGTACATTTTATATTATTGCGGGATGTTGAAGCGGGACAACGCTGGTTAGTCATCTTGTTGGCAACAGTTTTCGCAACTGATACGGGAGCGTACATAGTCGGTCGCCTAATCGGACATCGTAAGATGGCTCCCACAATCTCTCCCAACAAGACTTGGGAAGGCGCTGTGGGAGGCTACCTCGTTGGAGTAATCACGGCGCTTATCACAATTGTTGCAGTCCAAGTCGATCCACAGATCAAAACTATCACTGATATCGTTACTGGTGATAAGGATAGAATCCCAGTCATTACGGTAGCTCTAGGGACTCCAATCGCTGCAATGATCGGTGATTTGGTCGAGTCGGCTCTTAAGCGTCGAGTCGCAGTAAAAGACATTTCACAAATCTTGCCTGGATACGGCGGCGTACTCGATCGACTTGACTCTCTACTCTTCGCAGCACCATGGATATATTGGACTTTACGATGGACTTCCGCATGAAATCAGCACAATGATCCGGGTTGCTATCCTAGGCTCTACAGGATCGATCGGGCGACAAGCTCTCGATGTGATACGAGCAGCGCCTGATCAATTCGAAGTTGTGGCATTGGCCGCTGGACGAAACGTCAAGCTCTTGGTTGAGCAAGTTCTCGAATTCCATCCGGCAGCGATCTACGCTCTCCCCAGTCGCGAGGCAAATGCACTCCGAACCATCTCAGATGCAGAGTGGTCTGAGCCGGAGATGATCGCCGTCAGATCAGACGTCGACGTCCTATTAACAGCCACAAACGGACTCGCAGGGCTCCCAGCAACGATAGCTGCCCTGCGAGCAGGTATACCAGTCGCGATAGCCAACAAAGAATCACTTGTCGTAGGAGGTAGCGCTGTAATTTCGGCACTCAAAGAGGGACAATCTGCTGGTGCAGAACTACGCCCTGTCGACTCCGAGCATTCCGCAATTTGGCAATGCCTTTGGGGTGAACAACCTGATCGTGTCGAACATCTGACACTCACAGCATCAGGAGGGGCTTTCCGTGATCTAGATCTCACACAGCTCGATGCTGTAACACCAGAACAGGCTGTCAGTCATCCAAACTGGGACATGGGGAAAAAGATCACTGTCGACAGTGCAACTCTCTTTAACAAAGGCCTTGAAGCTATCGAAGCTCGTTGGTTGTTCAACATTCCATTAGACCGAATCAACATCCTGCAACATCGGGAAAGCGTCATCCATAGTATGGTCACCTTCACAGATGGTTCGGTGAAAGCTCAGCTTGGTGAACCAGATATGGGCTTACCCATTCAAATAGCACTCGCATACCCTGATCGAGTGCCTGTACATCCAGCGCCACCGCTCGACCTAGCCGAACGCGGAGCACTGCACTTCGGTACCGTAGAAAATGACCGATTTCCTTGTCTGAACATAGCTCTCGAAGCAGGTCGTCGAGAAGACACAACTGCTGCTGCCATCTCAGGAGCAGACGAGGCTGCTGTTGCACATTTTCTTGCCAACGAGTGTAGATTCACAGACATCCCCCGGCTCTTGACGTTAGCGTTGGAATCCCATCAACCGACAATAAGTCCGGACCTAAATACTTCGTTGGAAGCCGAACAATGGGGACATCACTTCGTCGATGAAGTAATCTCATCGGGCCTGTTATGAGCGAGCAATCGCAACAACGTCAAGTGCAGGCAAATCAGCAATCTAAAATTCATAACCGAATGCGGCGAGTGATTACTCTTATTACCGTACTCGGAAGCATCATCCTTGGATTCGTTTTCTTTCAAGAAGTATTAAGTTCCGCCGCCCTATTTATCTTAATCCTGATCGCACTTGTAATGGCGCACGAAGCTGGTCACTTCTTCACCGCTAAGGCTTTCGGTGTCTATGTCCACGAATTCGGACTCGGTTTCCCCCCCCGGATAGGTGCTTTCAAATACGGTGAAACTGAATACTCACTAAACTGGCTTCCAATTGGTGGCTTCGTCCGATTAGAGGGTGAGGAACAATCGGCTCATCCTCGTTCACTATCGAAACGACCACGCTGGCAGCGCTTAATCATACTTGCAGCCGGAGCAGTCGTTAATCTGGTCCTTCCGATTTTTCTTTTTGCTTTTGCATTGAGTTTTCCTCATCAAGTCCAAGTTGGCCGCGCGTTGATTTCCGTAGTGATACCAGAATCACCAGCAGCGGTAGCAGGTTTGCAAGAGGGCGATATCATTTACACGATCGCTGGAAGAGACACACTGAATGTTGCAGAGGCAAGTCGCTACGTGCGATTGAACGTGGGCCGTACAGTAGACATACGTGTACGACGCTCCGGTGAATACATAACCATTCCAGTAGAAGCGCGAAGGTCGCCTCCTGAAGGACAGGGGCCAACCGGTATTAGTATCGCACCTTCAGTCGTCGCTCCCGATGGTCTCCCTTTCACGGAAACCATAGCGCAACCGCCTTGGGAATCGATCCCAAATGGCTTTCGACAGACTTGGGACACTCTAATTCTTGCTCAGAATGAGGTCCGCAGCTGGTTCGGTAATGGAGGTGGTAGTGGCCCGCAGTTCGCCGGACCAATCGGTATCGGGCAAACGGTAGGAGAGGTAGCTAGGAGCCAAGAAAAGGCAAGTGACGCCGTCTCCCCACTACTCGAATTAGCTGCACTGCTCTCCATAAACCTCGGAATTCTTAACTTACTTCCACTGCCAATGCTCGACGGTGGGCGCATCTTCTTCCTAATAGTCGAGGTTGCCCGCGGAGGGAAACGGATTGCACCTGATAAGGAAGCGATTGTCCACATGGCTGGCTTCATCCTCTTCATCGGCCTAGCCTTGGTGATAACTTTCATCGATATAAACCGCATCATCAATGGCGAATCAATATTTCGCTGAGCACGATAAACAAGATGGCGACACCTCAAATCAAATAATTGAACTCGAGCCGTTCTGGCAATAATCATGTAGCCTCATTTGAAAATTGACCACATCACTCGAGGGCGATCGATTTGACTAACCGTAATCAGACCCGTGCCGTGCAGGTAGGTTCAATTCAGATTGGCGGCGGTGCTCCTATCGCCATTCAATCGATGGCTGCAACTCAAACACAAGACACTGATGCCACTGTTCACCAAGTCCAACTAATTCAAGAGAGCGGCGCCGACCTTATACGTATAGCTGTCGATTCGAAAGCAGACGTACGCGCACTTGCAGAAATTCGCGACCGTACTCGCATAATTGGAGCTAACCTCTCCGTCGATTTGCAAGAAAACTATCGTCTCGTAGCTGAAGTAGCGCCATTCGTAGACAAGGTGCGCTACAACCCCGGGCACCTGCATCATCATGAGAAGGGGAAATCCGTCGAGGCAAAAGTCGCCTATATTGCGGAACAAGCGGCGCTCCACGACGTAGCGCTCCGTGTAGGCGTGAACTGTGGATCCGTCGACCCTGCGTTAAGAAGCGAATTCGACCAAGACGATGTCGCTGCAATGGTTGCAAGCGCCCTCCAACATGCACAAATTCTCGACGGCTTAGGCTTCACTCGATATATCGTGTCGTTGAAAGATTCTGACTGGAGGAAGGTTGTCGAGGGCAATCGGCGCTTTTCGATCGAACGCCCTGAAGTGCCTCTCCATCTCGGGGTTACGGAGGCAGGAATACCTCCGGACGGGATCATCAAAACACGCATCGCCTTCGAACAACTAATATCTGAAGGGATCGGTGACACGATACGTGTTTCACTCACCCTCCCTTTTGATGACAAAGGACAAGAGATCATCGCAGGACGTCAGATACTGGATGACATCGCTAATGGTCGCTTTCGCTCGGTACCGACAGCACTCGATCACGGGATCAACATCATCAGTTGTCCCTCTTGCTCACGTGTTGAAAACGAGAAGTTCATCGAGCTGGCCCAAGATGTGAAAGCAATGTCCGCCTATGCCGCAGACTACGATGTGACGATCGCTGTTATGGGCTGCCGAGTAAATGGCCCTGGTGAAACCGACGATGCGGATATCGGGATGTGGTGTGGCCCAGTAGGAGTGAATCTTAAAAAAGGTGAGGTCATCGTGGGACACTACCCGTACGACACCATCCTTACGGAAGCAAAACAACTCCTAGACGAAGTAATCACAAGCAAAGTGCCGAATTCCCCTCCGATGACTGAATCTAATAACATCTAACCAGCTCTGATCGAGCAGCAATCTGAGGTCTTGTAACACTGAACTCATCACTCTCTGATCTTAGGGGGAGCTTAAACGGTCATACGACTACCGACCCGATCGGAACGACAACATGACCAAAAAACTAAGCAAGTTATAATTCGCTATCACAAGAACGTTGTTCGACTCGCCTCCGGGCACCTATCCTCACCAAATGCAAATATCACGACAATTCGGAAACACCCTTCGCGAGGCTCCAGCCGATGCGGACACTATCGCTCATCAACTCCTCGTGCGAGGAGGCTTCGTTGATCAGTTGATGGCGGGAGTTTACTCATACATGCCACTCGGCCGTCGTGTTAAGCAACGGATCGAACAGGTGATCCGCGAAGAAATGGACCACGCAGGTGGACAGGAAGTTTTACTGCCAACGATCCAACCAGTAGATATTTGGGAGCAATCAGGACGGGCGCTCTCAATGGCCGACGTGCTATTCCAGCTCACTGATAAGCGAGAGCGCGCTATGGTGCTGGGCCCAACTCATGAAGAGGTAATCACGAAACTCTTTCAAGACCATGCCAACTCTTACCGTGATCTGCCGGTAACCCTCTATCAAATCCAAACAAAGCTCCGCGATGAGACACGCCCTCGTAATGGGCTTGTCAGAGTGCGCGAATTCACGATGAAAGACGCTTACTCCTTCGACATCGACGAAGAAGGCCTCGACCAATCGTATGACCAGATGTTCAAAGCGTATGAGCGCATCTTTAAGCGCTTGGGTATCCCTATCGTTGCTGTCGAAGCAGATTCAGGAGCGATTGGTGGGAAGGGATCGCAAGAGTTTATTTTCCTCACCGACAGCGGCGAAGATACTGTCCTAATTTGCGAGCAATGTGGCTATGCAGCCAATCAAGAGAAAGCTGACTTTCTCCGCGTAGATGCTGGCAAGAGCGAAATACAAAGCATTGAGGAAATTGAAACCCCTAACGCTACTTCAATTGATGAACTCACGGATTTCCTAAAAATCGACTCGAATCAGACCGCTAAGGCCGTCCTCGTCATGGCGGAACCTCTCGACGGTGGCGCCCCCTTTCCTGTTTTTGCAGTTGTCCGCGGAGATCTCGAAATCAACGATGTAAAACTAATGAACGCAATAGGAGCCCGCTCCCTCGAACCCATGCAGGACACTCAAATTAGAGAGTATGGACTGGTTGCTGGTTATGCTTCGCCAATCAACCTAAGCAACTCACTGAAGACCATTGCCGACATTTCTATTCCTGGGGCCATCAACCTTGTATCCGGTGCCAATAAACCAGATACCCATTTCCGCAATACCAACTATGGTCGCGATTGGACCGCAGATCTTGTAGCAGATATTGCGCTCGCTGGAGAAGATCATCTATGCGCACATTGCCCCGAAGATGTTGAGAGTCGACTTCGAGCCCGACGTGGCATCGAGATGGGTCACGTTTTCCGACTCGGGACGACCTACACTAATCACTTTGCCGTCACAGTCCTCGACGAGACCGGCAAGCAGCTGACACCAACTATGGGTTGCTACGGCATAGGAGTGGAACGCATCATCGCTGCAGCCGTCGAAGAGCATCACGACGAACACGGCATCATCTGGCCAGCGTCGATTGCTCCGTACGACGTCCACCTGATCGGCATTGGCATGGTTCGTGATGAGGCAGTCAAGGAGGATGCCGAAGCTCTCTACCAAGAACTAAAAGACGCGAGCATCGACGTCATTTTCGACGATCGTGACGAATCCCCCGGTGTAAAATTCAATGATGCTGATTTAATCGGAATCCCTATTCGACTAATCACCTCCTCTCGAAACTTGAAAGCAGGATTAATAGAGGTCAAACATCGTGATTCTGATAAGACTGAAACCGTACCAAGGAAAGATCTTGTCACATGGCTGCAAGTAAACCAGACTACTTAAGCACGAATTAATCGAGTTTCAAATTCCGCTGTTGAGACCCTGGGCGAGCGAATGGTACGATGTAAGCTCACACGGCCTCGACTGAGAGACGTGGGCGCCGTGCCCACGTTTTTTTGTTGAATACCGCCCGCCCCGTTTCGACACCTTGTCCTCGGTGTGGGTGCTGTCAGGAGCGCACAAAAGCGCATGAAAAACGATTTCGTTACAGCGATTACTCAACTTTCAGCTGAAAAAAACCTGAATGTTGACGCCGTGTTCAGTGCCGTTGAAGCAGCGATGGCTTCAGCATTCAAAAAGGATGACCTGCAATACGCCGACATTCAAGTGTCGATCGACCGTAGAGGTGGGAATATCGAGGCATGGCGTATATGGACCATAACGGACGACGATGAAATTGAGGACGACGAAATTCAACTCTCGCCAGAGAGGGCCAAAGAACTTGGCTTTGGTGACACAAAGATAGAGGATGTTGTCCGACGTTCGATTCAAACGACCCCTCAAACCGGTCGAATTGCCGCGCAGACTGCCAAACAGGTAGTCCTACAGCGCTTACGAGAAGCAGAGCGAGATTCAGTCTACGAAGATTTTACCGATAAAGAAGGTGCCGTCGTTTCGGGTACCGTGCTGCGCGTTGAACGAGGCCGTCAGCAGGTAATTCTAGATTTGGGACGTACTGAAGCAGTCCTGCCTTACTCCGAGCAAATCCGAGCTGAACACTATCGAATCGCCCAACGGCTCCGTGTCTATGTTAAAGAAGTTTACCGTGCAACACGGGGACCACAGGTGGTGGTATCACGAGCTGCGCCAGAGCTATTACGTAGCCTCTTCGAACTAGAGGTCCCTGAGATCGCACGCGGGACGATTGAGATCATGAACATATCTCGCGAACCTGGCTATCGAACGAAGATGGCCGTGATATCTCGTCAAGCGGGAATCGACCCCATCGGAGCGGTAGTTGGAGTTCGTGGCGCCCGTATACAGAACATTGTCAACGAGTTGAGTGGCGAAAGAATCGACGTAATACGCTGGGATCCAAACGACTTGGCGTACGTAGCCAATGCGTTAAGTCCGGCAGAAGTAGTATCGATCAACCTAGACGAGCAAACTAATACGATGTTTGTTGCAGTACCCGAGAAGCAAATAAGTCTCGCAATTGGTAAAGAAGGTCAGAACGCTCGCCTAGCTGCGAAATTAACTGGATATCGCATCGACATCCGCGGTGAAGGAGCAATGATAGAAGCTGGTGATGACCTTTACCCGCCTCCTGAGCCAAATATGGAAGCGATCCCAGCACGAGAACATGTAGCATTCTCTGCTCCGGAACCCGATGTTGTTGCTGCCGAAATGATGGATTCGGATACATTACCGCAGGAAGAAAGCACAACAACACTAGCCCCACCAGCCACGACACTTGTAGGGGATGAAGAGGCGAATACTCGACTCACTCCTGAACAGGAAATCGCTGCCGAGTTCATGAAAGACGCAGCTAACAGCGAAGAATCAATCAGTGTTAGCGAATCTCCTTCGATCGATCCCGCGCAACCATCAACAGAACCAGCTACATCCTCTAGTGAAAGCACCGGTACACTTCGATTTGGTGAAGATGTCCGTGATCGCACTATCGTTGAAGAAGAACGTGACTCACAGCAGCGACGACAAAAACGACGTGGGAGTACAAGTCCACCTTCACGTGGAGGTCAACGCTCCGAACGGCGTGGTCGACGGAATAGGATGGATGAATTCGACGATGAATTCGAC
>DKLZ01000016.1:68545-94756 GCA_002455955.1 Dehalococcoidia bacterium UBA6627 | reverse complement strand
CGATGAATTCGACGATGAATTCGATTTGTTCGAAGATGAAGATGACGAGAACTAATAGCAAATAGACCATACTTGATAGCGAAACCGTGATACTCAAGTAATCCGGAAAGCAAACACGATGACCCAACCGACCACCCCGGTCCGGATACCTCAGGCAATTATCGTCAGCGATCTGGCGGATGAGTTAGGTGTGTCTTCCATTGACATCATCAAAGAGCTGATGAAAAACGGAGTTATGGCCACAATTAATCAGGTCATCGACTTCGACACAGCAGCCGTAGTGGCTACCGATCTCGGATTCGAACCCGAGGAGGAAGAGCGAGAAACCTCCAGTATCGATCTTGAGAACACTAGCGACAGCGATACTGAAACGACTACTACTTCATTAAGACTTGTTGAGGACACTGCCGACACGGACCTCGTAAATCGGCCACCAATTGTCGCTGTCCTCGGGCACGTCGACCACGGGAAAACAACACTCCTCGACCAAATACGAAGTGCGAACGTTGTTGCCTCTGAGGCCGGTGGTATCACACAACATATCGGCGCTTATCAAGCGAGCGGCCCCGACGGCCGCATTATTACCTTTATTGATACACCGGGGCATGAAGCTTTCACTCAAATGCGAGCTCGTGGTGCTCAAGTTACCGACGTCGCGATCATCGTAATTGCTGCTGATGACGGTTTAATGCCTCAGTCTCGCGAAGCGATCGATCATGTTCGAGCAGCCGGGGTACCGATGGTGATCGCGATTAACAAGATCGATGCTCCCAATGCTGACTTGGAACGTACGAAAACACAGCTTACCGAGGTAGAACTCGTCCCTGAAGATTTTGGAGGCGATCAGGTAGTCGTACCCATCTCTGCACTTCAAGGTGATGGAATTGATGAGTTGCTCGATAACGTACTGCTCGTCTCAGATCTCAACCAGCCGAAAGCCAACCCTGATCGCGATGCAGTCGGCATCGTCCTTGAGTCTGCAAGTGACCGTCAACGCGGTGTTGTCGCAACATTACTTTTACAGACAGGTACTTTGCATCAAGGTGACGCTTTGATTTGCGGACTCACATCCGGACGTGTTCGAGCAATGATTGACCACAACGGGAACCGCATTACGGAAGCAGGACCCTCGTCACCTATTGAAGTAATGGGCTTAAGTGATGTCCCTCCCGCCGGCGAACGCTTTGAAGTCCGAACAAGTGAAAAAATTGCAAAGCGGGAAGTCGAAGACAAAGCGCGTCTCCTAGCAGCAGAAGGAGAGGAACGCGAAACGGTCACACTCGATACGTTATTCGGCGAAATACATAAGGGGAACGTTCAGGATATGAACATTGTCCTCAAAGCGGACGTTCAGGGATCACTAGAACCACTAGTAGAAACCCTAGATAACCTCAGCACTGACGAAGTGAATACGAAGGTTATCCACGCATCTGTTGGAACCGTCAACGAATCCGACGTACAGCTAGCAGTTGCCTCAACCGGTGTAATAATCGGTTTCAATGTCCAGCCAGAAACTGGTGCCAAGCGTCTTGCCGAGCAAGAAGGTGTCGAGATCCGTCTCTACGACATCATCTACGACATCATCAGTGATATTGAACAAGCTGTACAAGGCATGCTCGAGCCGACCTTCGAAGAAAATCAAGATGCCATTGTTGAAGTGCGTCAGGTTTTCCGACTTGGTCGCAGAAATGCGATTGCCGGCTCCTATGTTCGAGAAGGCACTGTGCCACGCAACGCTAAAGCCCGCGTTATGCGCGACGGCGAACTCGTTCATGATGATGACATCTCAAACCTGAAGCGATTCACTGATGACGTCCGTGAAGTTGCCACTGGCCTTGAATGCGGAATCCAGATAGAAGGTTTCAGTGACTTCCAAGAAGGAGATGAAATCATTGTCTATCACATGGAGCGCACTCTCTAACTAAGCAATCGAACGGTTAACGGAGAAGGTCAAGATGAGCAGGCGCACCGAGCAGGTTGGGGACCTGATACAGAGTGTGCTGTCTGACCTGATCAGGCGACGTGTGAAGCATCCGGCGCTAACGAATGTAATGGTGTCGATCACTCGAGTTGATGTCGCACCAGATTTCTCACGTGCGAAAGTCTACGTCAGCGTGCTCGGCGACAACTCACTTCGCGACTCTGTCCTTGACGGCCTAAAACACAGTGAAGGCTTCCTTCATCGTGAACTTGCGCGGGAAGTACACTTGCGTCGCGCACCACGGCTGCAGTTCGAACATGATCGATCGATGGAAGAGGCAGAAGTACTAACAACACTCATGAGAGAGGTCGCGAGCAACGACGGGCACGTGCTCTGAGAGATGACACTACGCGGCTTTCTAAACATCAACAAACCTCCTGGCATCACCTCATTCGATGTAGTGCGCCAAATCCGTCGCACCGCTCGCATCCGCAAAGTGGGACATGCGGGCACGCTCGATCCTGCGGCGACCGGAGTACTTCCGATAGCTATCGGTGATGCCACAAAGCTTATTGATGAACTCATCGATGCTCCTAAGTCGTACCGTGGGATTATTCGATTCGGAGTGTCAACTGACACCTACGATGCTGATGGTCAAGTAACGTCCGAATCGGACGCCTCGACAGTAACGCTAGCTGCTATCGAAGCGAATCTCCCTCAATTCCGAGGGACCATTCAGCAAGTACCACCTGCCTACAGCGCGATTAAACGTGATGGTGTGCCAGCCTATCGTGCTGCCCGCAGTGGCAAACCACTGGATCTCAAGGCGCGCCCGGTCACTGTCTACAATCTGACAATAAATGATCTTGACACGAGTAATCCTCAAATGCCGGCACTCACTATCAACGTAACTAGCAGCCGCGGTTTCTACGTACGGTCCCTAGCTTCCGACCTTGGTTCCGCACTAGGAGTCGGTGCGCATCTCGCTGGTCTTTGCCGCACTGCTGTGGGCCCATTTGACGTCGCGAAAGCCACTTCCCTCGATCGCGCATGCGAACTTCTGGAAACAGGTACAAAGGACAACCTAGTACACGCTCTCGACGTCGTTCTCACTTCGTGGCCTGCAGTGATTGTCGGTCAGAATGATGTGGCAGAATTGCGACAAGGACGTGACATTACAGCCAGACCTAATTCGGGCTATACCGCACCACCACGCAAAGACCGCGGTGCTCAACGCGCCCGCTGTTACGGGCCGAACGGAGAATTAGTCGCGCTCCTGCAACAAGGCCTCGTGGTCGGTGCTTGGCATCCTTATCGCGTATTACCATCCGGCTAACCTCTGGAGCTATAGTCATGAGACTCGCTAGATAACGCAAATTCGAGGAAGGCTTCTCGTCGAGGATCGGGCTCCTCGTTTGCACGAGTCACAGCAACAATAGTCCGCACACCTACTGGTTCATCGGAAAATCGAGTGATTGGTTCTGTTCCGGATTCAGCAACTCCGGCAGGTAAGACACTCCAACCGATCCCTAGTGCCACCATCTGACGTAAAACATCAGGACTGTCACTCTCCAACGTCACTCGAGGACGTATCCCCATTCGGCTCAATCCTTCATCAATAAGTGCGCGGGTCTGCCGTCCTAGTGGGAACAGTACCCAGTCTCCCGTTACTGGATCTCTATCTTCCGGAGGACCGTACAGATAAAGCGGCTCCCGGAGAATTTCTATTGCCTCAAATTCTGCAGCGACAGGAGCAACTACGAAAGTTAGATCTAATTCGCGTCGGCGCAACTGATCTAACAATAGACCGCTTCGTTCAACCGTCAGTCGCAATTCGACATCTGGTCGCTTCATTCGAAAGGCTCTCAACGCGGTTGGTAGTACATATAGACTTGCGGCATCGATCATGCCCACCCGCACAATACCCGACCGACCCGCTCGGAACTCGTTCAACCAGAGTTCCAATGCCTCAGCCTGCCCGAGTACATCGTCAGCAAATCTCGCTATATGCCATCCGGCCTGATTTAGATGCAGCCTCCGACCGCGCCTGTCGAACAATCCCACCCCCAGTCGTCTCTCAATCTCGGAGAGTGCCTGTGAGACTGCTGGCTGACTTACTCCTAACTCTTGGGCTGCCTCTGTCACAGTTTCCAACTGTTTCAATGCACGAATACATGCCAGATGCTGCAAGGTCAGCTGAGGTATTCGCCTGGAATTCAAATGATTCTTTAAGTTCATAGTAGTAGTCACTACATTATTATAATTTTTACTTATTAGACATGACTATCTCATCAAGGATATGAATGGTTATCTGAATGCAAACCACTAGCAACACACTAGGCAGGAAATTAATCCATGGGTGAACCAATAAACGTTGCCATCATCGGGGTCGGTAACTGCGCATCATCATTGGTACAGGGTGTCGAGTTTTATAAGAATGCAGGCGCTGAAGATCAAATACCAGGACTCATGCACCCCGTACTAGGGGATTATCACATCAGTGACATAAACTTCACTGCCGCCTTCGATGTCGATTCTAGTAAGGTCGGTAAAGACCTTTCGGATGCTATCTTTTCCGGTCAAAACAACACCGTAAAATTCACTGATGTCCCTGCGCAAGACGTCCAGGTGCAACGCGGTATGACGCATGACGGAGTAGGGAAATATCTCTCTGAGGTGATCACAAAAGCGGACGGACCGACTGCCGATATAGTTGGAATTCTCAAAGACACCAATACCGACGTCGTAATCAGCTATCTACCTGTAGGTTCAGAATTCGCGACCAAATGGTACGTGGAACAGATTCTCCAGGCTGGCTGTGGCTTTATCAACTGCATCCCTGTTTTCATCGCACGTCAGCCTGACTGGGGAGAGCGTTTCCGACAGGCGAACCTGCCGATTATTGGTGATGACATCAAGTCACAGGTAGGAGCTACGATACTTCACCGACTGCTCGTCCGACTTTTCCAAGATCGAGGTGTTAAAATTGACCGCACCTACCAACTTAATTTTGGCGGCAATACCGATTTCTTGAACATGCTCGAGCGTGAGCGACTTGAGTCAAAGAAAATCTCCAAAACAAACGCTGTCACCTCACAGATTGGATATGAATTCGAGGAAGGTGATGTCCACGTTGGTCCTTCTGATCACGTGCCATGGTTAGAGGACCGGAAATGGTGCCACATACGTATCGAAGGAACGACTTTCGGGGACGTACCTCTAAATCTTGAAACCAAGCTCGAAGTTTGGGACAGCCCCAACTCCGCCGGTGTAGTGATCGATGCGATTCGCTGTGCAAAACTCGCGCTTGACCGAGGCTTAGGTGGCCCTCTATTAGAACCATCTGCCTACTTCATGAAGTCTCCACCGGTCCAGATTCGCGACGAGGAGGCTCGTCTCGGCCTCGAAGCATTTATCGCCGGTGACTCTATGAGCGCTCCAATCGTTAATGCGGTTAGCAATAGTTACTCCGAACAGGATGAGAGCACTCCGGCAAATCAACGTTAGCGCACAGCTAGCAACGATCAGCCAAGTCAAGCACACTACAGACTATGCTTTTCTGGCTGCTGCTTCGTACTGCTACTGCTCTGGTGAACATTGCACCTTTAAAGGTTAGCTATGCTCTCGCACGTGTCAGTGGCACGCTGACCTATAACTTGTGGCGCAACGGACGTGCGCGGGCCGTTGCGAATATGCGCCATGTCACGCGAGGAAACGAGACACTTGCGAGACGCTACGCGCGTCAATCCTTCTCAAACTACGCAATGTTTCTAGTCGACTTCCTCCGATCCATAAAAGCAACTCCTCAAAACACCAGCCGACGTGTTGTCTTCGACCGGTGGAGCGAACTCAAATCAATACGCGGCAGCAACGGTATCGTGTTCGTAACATTACATTTCGGTAACTGGGATATGGGTGCAGCTGCACTTGCACTGAATGGCTTCCCGATAACAGTAGTGGCAGACGGTTTCGATAACCCACGAATCGATCGCCTCGTACGAGAGTCTCGCGAACATTTAGGGATGACGGTCATACCAGCAGATCGAACTGGCCCCGGTATTCTGCGCGCACTCCGACGAAACGAAGTGGTCGCCACCCTCGCCGACGTACCAGCACCACCAGATGGGGGAATTGAGGTCGAATTCTTCGGAGACATGATCCGTGTCCACGATGGAGCTGCACGTCTAGCACTACGTGCCGGCGCTACTGTTATAGCGGCAACTATGCCTCGGCAAACACCCTGGAGTGACCGAGTTGAAGGGATAATCGAACCTATTACGTTCCAACCCACAGGTGACAGTGACCGCGACATAAAAATGCTAACTCAGGCAATCTTCAATCAACTAGAGGGAATGGTTCGCCTGCAACCAAGTCAATGGTACATATTCCGAAATCTTTGGACTTCGGACGCCTGCAGGTAAAGGCGTATCTGATTGAGAAATCCACTACCCCTGCCCAAGCTTCACGCACTGAAGTTTCTAGTACTGGCTGCTCGACACTTCCCGGTTCGAATTCTGTATGTACTTGCTAGCTTAGGGGGCACATTAGCCTGGCACACCTCAGCCTCACTGCGCTCTATAACTCGTGACCACATGAAACATGTCTTACCGGCGGGCGCATCTCAACGCACGATCGATTCAACGTCTCGAGAAGTAGTCCGCAGCGCCGCATACTATTACGTCGACTTCGCGCGATATGCCGACCTTGATACTACGGCTAGTTTCGATCAAGTCGATTCTATCACCGGCATCGAACATCTCTTTAACTCCTATGATCGTGGTCGTGGTGTAATCCTCGCTTCAGCTCACCTCGGAAATCCTGAATGGATCGCCCAAGCGCTTGCTCCAATCTTCGACACTGTCGTCCTCACTGAACAGCTCGAGCCCCCGGAATTCCACACATTCGTTCACGAGATCCGCAATCATTCAGGTGCACGCTTCGTTCCGGTAAATCGCCATGGCATCCGCGAAGCACTCCACCAACTTCGATCTGGCAACGTACTGGGGATCCTTATCGATCGGGACGTACTAGGAACGGGTGAGCCTTTCCCTTTCTTTGGAGAACCAGCGTCACTACCGACTGGTATTGTTGAACTAGCCTGGGCAACTGAAGCTGCGATTGTCCTTGGTTTCGTTCTTCGCACTCAGCCAGGTCGCTACCGCATCACACTTCAGGAAGTAGTCGTCCCTACCCGTTCAAACAGCTCAGGTAATCGAAATGTCGATATCGAAAACGGAATGCATCTTGTCATACAGGTTCTCGAGGATGGCATTCGTTCGGCACCCGATCAGTGGTTCCCTCTAAGCCCAATTTGGTCGAGCCCTAGAAGTGGCAAATAGCTTGCTGTTAGTGCAGAAAACCTTCTCTCATTAGATCGCAACCTTGATTACCAGCACCAGAACGATGACCCTGTCAAAACACGATAAAATAGAGAACCACTGATGCAAACATGACCGCTAAAGAACGGTCACCCACGCACCGCAGGTATGCTACTCGTACTTCGAGAAAATCAGCTAATACGCGGAGAGCACAAATGAAAATTGCACTTGTTTCTCCGTATGACTGGCTAACTCCTGGTGGTGTAAACCGCCACTTGAGCCAACTTACGAACGAATTTACGACTCGTGGGCACGATGTGCGTGTAATCGCTCCAGCAAGGGAGAACGTGGACGACCCGCAAGTCTCTGTCATGGGCTACCCAATTTCTGTTCCAGTTTCTGGTTCGACAGCGAGGATCGCACTGAATCCTGCACTTGGTAAAAAGATGAAAC
Organism: Dehalococcoidia bacterium UBA6627; assembly: GCA_002455955.1. GTDB lineage: Bacteria > Chloroflexota > Dehalococcoidia > UBA2979 > UBA2979 > UBA6627. The sequence continues at coordinate 87,064 of DKLZ01000016.1, read as the reverse complement.
GCTACCTCACCGAACAATGCTTCGATGTCGTCCACATTCATGAACCACTCATGCCGATGCTTCCGATCCAGGCATTGCGTCATTCCAAATCAACGAATCACCGCGCGATCACTGTTGGAACATTTCATGCGCGCAAGGATGACGGCAATCGGTTCTATCGATATGGGCAACGATTACTGCAGCGCTGGGTTAAAGAACTAGACGGCAGGATTGCGGTCTCCCAACCGGCAGCACAGTACGTCGGAACATACTTCCCTGCGCATTACACCATTATCCCTAACGGGCTCGAAGTTCAGCGATTCGACAGGTCGACAGTTGAGCCGATCACCAATCTCGATGACGGCAAAATTAACATCCTCTATGTCGGCCGAGCAGAAAAACGAAAAGGACTCGACTATTTGCTCCGCGCATTCGAGATAGTCAACTCACGTGATTCCAACACACGGCTGATCGTCGTCGGACCAGACTCAAAAACACGAAGACGTTCTGAGGACTCAGTTCGCAAAAGAGGCTATCGAAACGTCCAATTTGTGGTCGGCCCACCAGACTCGGAACTACCACGCTACTACCGGACCGCTGATATCTTCTGCTCTCCAGCACTTGGCAATGAATCACAAGGCTACGTACTTCTCGAAGCAATGGCGGCAAACCTACCTATCGTCGCTTCAAACATTGACGGTTACGCTTCTGTCATAACGAACGGAGTCGATGGCTCATTAGTGCCTCCAAAGAACATTACAATTTTGGCTGACGAACTAACATCGCTTGTGGGAGACGAAAACAAGAGGCGAAGATTCGCATCGGCCGGTCGTGTGCGAGTTGAAGATTACTCTTGGAATCGTGTAACGCAGCAAATCCTGTCGTACTATGAGCTTCTTCTTGAGCGTGACCAAAAGTAGAAACAATCGCGCGCTTGCCACAGTACCGTCGGACAAGTATGTGATTCCATTAGAAAATTTCATGAAATTGACACTCGCTCTGGAGGATCAGTCAAGGTGAGGCTACTACCGAATCGGATCTCGGCCACACAACTAACACCCATAGTTCGTGTACTAGTCGCACTGAGAATCACCCCAAATATGATCACGGTAGCCGGCTTGGTCGGCAATCTTGCTGCGGCTATCGCAATCGCTAATAACGAGACCATCCTTGGTGGCATTCTCGTTCTAGTTTTTGGTGCACTCGATATGCTTGACGGCGCCGTCGCTCGAGCAACAGGACGTGCGACAGCATTCGGGGCCTTACTGGATTCAGTGTTTGACCGTCTTTCCGAAGCAGTCATTCTCGGCGGAATTCTCATCTACCAACTGAACCAAGGGAATGACGAGGAAGTTATCCTTTCATTCGCAGCTGTCGTCGGATCGATACTTGTTTCATATGTGCGTGCACGAGCTGAGGCGCTCGATGCGCCCATCACAGACGGGTTATTTACTCGTCCTGAACGAGTGATTTTCACAGGGGCAGCCTTGACACTAGGCCTCCTACGGCCAGCTCTCTGGATACTAGCTATCGTTACCCTCATTACTGTAGGTCAACGCATGAGCAATGCAAAACAACGACTCGACGAACCTAGTCGAATAGAAGGAAACGATTGATGCTGTTGCCACCAGGGCCACTAGACAGAGACGAAGCTATCCAAGTCGCGGACTACCTATTACCAAAACTTTCCAGATCAGTCAGTTTCGACGTTTGGACACGTAAAGAGTCAGGTTTGCTCCGTACCGATCGCGATACTTGCTCACATTGCGACGACGTGCTCGAACTAGCACGTCAACTAGCTAGTCTGCACTCTGGGATTAGTGTTACTTCTTACGACTTCGAAAAACATTCCTCACGTGCAGAGGAATCGAATATCACCCTAGCGCCAACAACAATTGTCCGCGGCAATCAACGATCCATTCGACTTGTCGGACTTTTCTCGGGACTACTCTTCCCCGTACTCCTTGACATCATCTGGCTCGTGTCACAAGGGCGGGCACCCTTTACAGATGAACAACGAACGATACTCACCGATCTGACCAAGGACGAAATAGAGATTGAGGCCATCATTACCCCTTACGATCCGTATTCGGCACATATGGCAAGACTCCTCTCCGCATTCGCCGTTGAGACCCCTTTGATCAAACTGGAGCTGACGGAGATGGCAGAGTTACCAATACTTGCCGGTCAACGTGCGATTGACCAAGTACCGATAACGATCATTAACGGGAAACGATTTGTCGGAGCGTGGGACGAAGAACCTTTACTAGAGCAACTACAACGGGTAATTATAGGAAACGATGAACCGGTAATTCGTGAGCAAGTACTCTCAACACCATTTCTGACAGAAGATCAAGCTATTCAGCAAGCTCGCGAAGAACTCGAACGCCAACAAGGAATAGTCGGTAACGTGCATTCTCATTCTGATCATCCCACTGGGAACGACCCTGCTGGCGGTTTAATCGTACCCGGCTCATAGGAAAACCGAATCTTATCTTCTAGTCTGCAGCCATAAAGATTCGACTAACCTTTTCTCAATAAAATCAGCGCACCACCTACAAGTGTCCCCGCAACCACTAATGTCACTAGTCCTACGATCAAACCGATTGTACCGGTCGATACATCTGATTCAGTATTCTGAATTTGGTTACCTGTCGACGGAACTTGATTGTTAAGGAGTGGCGCCTCATTCGTATCGGTCCCTACGTCGGTAGCGGAACCACTTCTGGGTGCTACAGCTACCGACGTCGGAATCACCAGAGGAATTCGTGTTGCTTCAGGTATCGGCTCAGGTGTCACAGTTCCTCGTAGAGCAAAATCAATCGGCGCTAAACCATTTTCCGTGCGCCAGAGGTTGTACAAACCATCTTGGTTTACACCGTAGACTGCCTGCAGAGCCCCATCAATAGTAGATCCGGCTTTGACGACCCGATAAAGCTCTGAAAATGCTTCTTGACCAAACGCATCAACCATAAACTCGACAGTCGACCACGATTGCCCGTAAAACAAGTTCACTAAGCGAGCCTCATTAACAGGAGCCTGAATCGATCTTAGGTTAAGAGTAGTGTCGCTCCTAACCGCAGACTTGAGAACGCGATCGTAATTACTACTGACTTTCTTCTGCAGGTACATCGCAGTTCCCTCATCAAGCCATGCGGGTATCCTCGTGAACGGGCCGTCTCCAGCAACTTTTGTCACAATATGCGCTGTCTCGTGACGAACCACATCTACATCAGAAGTGAATACATAAATTAAATCAGCTGCTACTCGCTGGCCTCCTGTAACTACTTGCGAGTCAAATGTAGATCCTCGAGGTTGCCGTGCTAGCTCCCCAGCCGATTCAGACTCCCACACCATTACCTTCACTGGATATGGCACGTTTGTTTCAAGTAACGCTTCACCGTCTGCGATCGTCGCGCTTGCAGCTTCAAATGCCGCGTCAGCATTGCTGTCATTGTTCCCGTACCAGAACACTGTAACTTGTCCTTGAGTCCGTGACTTCCAGTCGTATTGCCCGTCCAAAAAGATGAAACTCTCCTCATCGGTGAGCTTCTCCGAACCATCCAGCCCGACAAGCTCCCACCAAATCACGAACTCTGAACCAACAGGGATATAGCGAGTCGAAGTATTTGTCTCAAGAATAAAAGTGACATCGGTTTTTCTTGCTGCAATGAAATTTGCGTCGCCAGCACCACCGACATTTCCAGTTGGACTGAGCACCTTGAAATTGAAACGAGCGCTAGCTAGTCCTGCCTCTGCTTCTATGCTTATTCGGAAGTTGAGCTGTCTAGGATCTTCACTTGTGATTCGTGTCTCGCCGGAAACTATGCTCCCTGCAGCAACTCTCTGAGTGCCACCCAGCAACAACGCAACCATCACTGCGAACAAGCCTATGGCCGCAAGAGATTTCCTCTGCCGATAGGCAAATTGCACTACCGCACTCAGTTTGAAACGACATGGCACAACGCGTGTCATAAAGACGACTCGGCACCAGCACCAACTTGATGCCGCAGGTAGGCGTTAATAAAAAGGTCTAAGTCACCATCAAGCACGGCGTTCGTGTCACTAGTCTCGCTATCTGTACGCAGGTCCTTAACCATTCGATATGGCTGCAGTACATACGATCGAATCTGGTTTCCCCATCCTGCCTCAACGTGCTCTCCTCTGATCTCAGCACGTTCAGCTTCAACACGCTCAATCTCGCGCTCTAACAATCTCGACTCTAAGACCAACATTGCACTTTCACGGTTTCGATTCTGTGATCGTTCGTTCTGACAGGTGACTACGATCCCAGTAGGGAGATGGGTAATCCGTACCGCCGTATCGTTCTTCTGAACATTCTGCCCCCCGTTACCGCTCGCACGGTAAGTGTCAATGCGCAGATCGTCAGTATTCAGAACAACATTAACATCGTCTTCGGACGCTTCTGGCATCACCTCAATGAGTGCGAAGCTGGTGTGTCTCGAATGAGATGAATCAAATGGTGAAATTCGTACCAAGCGATGCACTCCTCGTTCTGAGCGAAGCAAACCGTAAGAATTATCACCGACGATTCTTACCTCGACCGATTTAATCCCTGCTTCTTCACCACTGCTTATCGCGAGAATCTCAGTTTTGAAGGAATGGTTATCCGCCCACCGGAGGTACATCCGGAGAAGCATCTCTGCCCAATCCTGAGCTTCTGTTCCACCAGCACCCGCGTGAATAGATACCATTGCGTTCCGGTTGTCGTACTCGCCACTCAATGTCAATTGAACTTCAAGCGCCGCGAACTGTTCTTCAAGGCGAGAAAGTTCCACCTCGAGATCGTCTGTTAGAGCCTCTTGTTCTAATTCATCACCCTCGGCTGAAGCGAGGGTCGCGATTTCCTGTACATCGATCGAATCGCTCTCGAGTACATTCCACTTACCCACAAGATTTTCAAGCTGTGAGATCTCTTTCATCAAATGCTGTGCATTATTCCGATCGTCCCAAAGATTGGGCGCCTGAGCTTCCTCGCGCAATTTCTCTAAGCGTATCTGCTGTCCTGAAATGTCAAAGTCGCACCTGCACATCCCGCACGCGCTCGAGCAATTCGGCGGCTCGCTGTCGAAGTTCGTCCATGACAAATCATGATCGCACGAGGAACGCGCAAGTGGGAGTATCAGGTCATTTAAGCTGAAAAGATTTCAAAATAGTTAATAAGCGCTGAGCACCATCAAGAATCGCTAATTATCGAACACTAGGAAGGCCTCTAGCCTAAGGACTGTGACCGTGATCAGACCTGAGCAGCCTTGAGTGTGTTTACCAGTAACATCGCACGAGTCATCGGTCCGACTCCGCCAGGAACCGGGGTGATAGCGCCAGCTACTTCCTTAACAGCCTCAAAATCCACGTCACCACTCAGTCGGTAACCAGTTCTCTTCGACGCATCATCGATACGATTCATCCCGACATCTATAACAACCGCGCCTGGCTGAATCATGTCAGCTGTGATTAGGTTGAGCTGTCCCGCAGCTGTGACAAGGATATCTGCCTGTCGAGTAATTGACCGCAGATCGGACGTACCGGTGTGCACGAGGGTTACCGTCGCATTTGCACCTTCATTTTTAGCTGATAGCACTAGTGCCAGTGGTCGACCAACAAGTATCGAGCGCCCAACAATCACGACCTGCATCCCTTGAATATCAATCTTGCTGCGAACCAACAGTTGCTGTATTCCTGCGGGCGTTGCCGGTATGAAACTCGGATACCCTCTGACCAGCAGCCCAAGATTCGTTGGCCCAGTCCCATCGACATCTTTCGAAGGCGCTAATACGGAATCAATCAATACGGCATCAACACTTTCTGGGAGAGGTTTCTGTACGATTACACCATCGATACTTTCGTCTGCATTCAAATCTTGGACGACGCTCAAGATTTGCTCTTCTGATGCAGTCGCCGGTAAACGCACGAGCACGCTCGTGATTCCTACCTCAGCACAGTCACGACGCTTCAGTCGCACGTAAGTCTCGGAGGCAGGATCGTTACCAACTAGTAAGGCCGCCAAGGTCGGCTTTTGCCGACCTGAGGCACATAAACCTTCTACAGCACTTGCAACTTCAGCACGCACATCCGAAGCAACCACATCTCCGTCGATGATTCTTGCCGTCACCCAACCCTCCGTACTTCCCAAAGAACTCGAAGTATCTCACGCCAACAAATATCACACTCGTACAGAATTCGTTACAGATCGTCGTATCAGAACCAAAGACCATGTAGATTTTGAAGTATGACAACACATTCAGTCGGTATAGACATGATCGAACTTGATCGAGTACGCAAGGTACTAGCGAAGTACCCAGAGCGTTTTATTCATCGTGTTTTTACTCCTGCTGAAGCAGCCTTTTGTCGTGGTCGTGTTCCAGAGTTAGCGGCGCGCTTTGCCGCTAAAGAGGCGGTGATGAAGGCGCTCGGCACTGGAGCTCGCTCGGTCGCGTGGCGGGACATCGAGGTGCTCCCTGATCGTCGTGGCAAACCACTGGTATACCTCTATGGTGGAGCCCATACACGAGCGGACTATATTGGACTGGAAGCGATCGATATTTCTCTCACTCATCTCGGTTCATTTGCGATCGCCTCGGTCGTCTGCTCACAGCGTATTCAGGAACAAACACCAGAGGAAGCAAGGGCTCGCCTCATTACGAGGCTCAAAGAAAGAGGTCTTTTAGTGGATGACAATACTGAAGAGCGCCTACCAGAGGTTCGGCCACCAAACCGGAACTAGCCCGAACTCAATCTGGCAAATCACGTTATGTAATGTAACTATGAAAAAAGACTAGGCGTACGGAGAACTCCCGTGAGCAAACTGGTAACCGTCGCACAGATGCGCATTTTAGAACAGGCTGCTATAGCAGCAGGTGTAACTGAAGATCAGTTGATGGAAGAAGCCGGCATCGCAGCGGCTCAAGAGTCATGGATGGCAGTCGGCGCTATCGAACAGCGTGGCATCCTTTTATTAGTTGGCCCAGGGAATAACGGTACTGATGGGCTCATCGCCGCCACTCACCTCTCACAATACGGTGCCTCACCATATGTCTACTTACTCCGTCGCAGATCTGACAACGACCCGAAGTGGCGGTCATTTCTTGAGACCGACATTCCGTGGACTTGCGTCGAGGACGATCCAACATTCGAACATCTTGAATCTCTACTCCAGGATGCATCGGCCATTGTCGATGCCTTGTTAGGGATCGGCGGTGCACCTCAAGAACGACCAATCGACGGACCACTCGCCGAAGTTCTTCGTCGAGTCAACTCAGCACACAACCGAATACCACAACCACAGGTCATCGCACTCGACGTGCCAACTGGAGTTGATGCAGACAGCGGTTACACTGACCCCCTCGCTATCGATGCCGACCTCACTGTTACCTTCGGATTCGCGAAGATAGGACTCTACCTAGTCCCCGGACGGAGCAACGCCGGGCGCGTGGTACCAGTAGAAATAGGTATCCCACCTGAAGCATCAGTTGATCTTCCATTCGAAGAAATTCGTCTTCGAGACCTCAAGGGAGCGATGCCCGAACGTCCAGACGATTCAAACAAGGGAACATTCGGCACCGTGGAAATCGCTGCTGGCTCGAAGCACTATCCGGGAGCAGCTCGACTAGCAGCTGAAGCTGCCGCTCGTTCTGGAGTTGGTCTCGTAAGACTTGCGAGTCCTGAAGCGATCCAGTCACTTCTCGTGGCCGGGATTCCTGATGTAGTCCACGATCCACTACCTTCCACCGATAAGGCATTAGATTCAGATGCTGCTCGTGAACTTCTGCGAATCCTCGACACATACCGTCCCGAAGCGCTCCTAGTCGGCCCTGGCATATCCCTCACTGAGGACACCCGCGCGTTCACGAAACACTTGATTACCGGACTCGATTCCATAGATGGTCCAAAGGTGGTCGTTTTCGACGCAGACGCACTGAATGCTCTTGCTGACGAACCGGAATGGTGGTGCCGCTTCTCACTTCCTCGCGTACTCACACCACATCCTGGCGAGATGGCGCGACTGACGAAAATGAGTGCCGACGAAATTCAAAAAAATCGTCTTGCATGCGCTGCAGAATATGCCGTACTGACAAACTCCATAACTGTTCTCAAAGGAGCAGGTACTGTGATCGCCGCTCCAGATGGTCATGCGCGTCTATCCGAGACAGCGAACTCTATGCTTGCTACCGCAGGAACAGGCGACGTGCTCGCTGGTCTACTTGTCGGATTACTCGCTCAAGGGCTTGAGCCATACGACGCTGCCTCGGTTGCGGTTTACATACACAGCGATGCTGCTCGCCGTGTAAGAGAAACTCACGGAAGTGCTGCAAGTATCGCTCAAGATTTACTTGTAACTTTGCCAGAATCTCGCCGTCTGTTCGAAACTGGAAACACTCCTTTACCACTAAGTGATTTCGGTGGCATGCCGGGTGGCATGCCGGGTGGCATGCCACTCGATTTAAATTAAGAGCTTTCAATAGATACAAAATGAACGACACACTAAGCCAAACTTAGATCATGCTTGATACACTGCGGCTGCGTACAGCTAGGGTGGGTCAGGTGAACCTGCTCGGTCGGGAGACCGTACCTTGAGAAACACAAGGGACAAGCATGCTATTGCAACATCTAACACTGACCCGACTGCATTATTGTTTCCCGGACAAGGTTCACAGGCGCCGGGAATGGGGAAGTTAGTTTACAAGCACTCTAAAGCGGCCCGTCTCACCTACGAAGAAGCAAGTGACCTGACTGGGATCGATCTTGCCAAAATTTGCTTCGATGCCGATGCAGACGAGTTATCGGAAACTCGAATCACCCAACCTGCGGTCTTAGCAACTTCCGTTGCTTTCCTCCGCGCAATGCGAGAGAAACTCGCTGAAGTTGGTGAACATGTGCGACCGCGAGTCTTTGGTGGCCACTCGCTCGGGATGTTCAGTGCAGCTGTTGCTGCGGAGGCGATTTCGTTCCGAGATACAATGCTTGTTATTCTCGAGCGTGCACGTTTGATGAGTGAATTCAATGTAAATAGACCGGTGGGTATGGCGTCAATTCTGGGCCTTGACTGCGACGCTGTAGAACAAATATGCGAGCACGCAACAACATCCTCTGACAACCGAGTCGATGTAGCAAATCACAACCTCGATTCTCAAATCGTAATCAGCGGCGACGTCAGCGCACTTGAGCGCGCGATGGAATCTGCGGCTAACCTTGGAGCACGGACGATCCGACTTAAAGTCAAAGTATCGAGTCACACTCCACTCCACGACGACCAAGCAAAAGAATTCGCGCAGATCATGCGCGAATTCACCATCACGGCGCCTACGAGACCAATCGTCTCAAATATCACCTCATGTCTCCTAGAGACAGCCGACGAAATCCGCCACGAATTCGAGCAACAACTGCGATCCCCCGTCTACTGGACAGATAACGTTAACCGAATGAAAAGAGATGGTGTCGATACCTACATCGAAGTAGGACCCGGCCATGTCCTATCTCGCATGGTGAAACGTATCTCCGCACAATTAACTGCTGTGTCTCTGGACGACGCTCGTGAAGAACCGATCCCGATTTCCGTGATTCCTCAAGCCAGCGCTCGTTAATGTCACGCGAAGTTGTTGTCACAGGCCTCGGCTTGATCAGTGCAGCCGGAAACAACACCGAGGACAGCTGGAACAATATAGTCGCTGGACGTTCAGGGATAATGACGTTAAGTCGCTTTGATGCTTCAGAATACGATCAAGCAATCGCCGGTGAAGTACATGACTTCGATCCGACAGAGCATGTCGATCCGAAACTACTTCGCCGGATCGACCTCTCGACGGCTTTCGCAATCGCCGCTAGCTTGCAGGCAATTTCCGATGCTTCTATCGAAATCCCTGCTGAACATCCGGATGCTGTTGGGATAATTCTAGGCACAGGTATCGGCGGCGCCCATCTTATGATCGAGCAACAACGTGTTCTTGACGAAAAGGGACCACGACGCATTTCTCCATTCTTGATGTCGAACTTCCTCCCTGATACTGCCACAGGGCTCGTGGCGATTGCTCTCGGTGCTCGAGGACCAAACTTCGCTGTTTCGGCAGCTTGTGCGACTGGTGGAGCGGCCGTAGGTGAGGCTGCTGAAGCGATCGCTCGAGGAGATGTTGAAGTAATGATTGCAGGTGGATTCGAAGCTCCACTCCAGCCGATTTACTACGCTGGGTTCAACGCTATGAGGGCACTCGCTACAAACGAAGATCCCAAACAGGCGCTGCGCCCCTTCGACAGTGAACGCAACGGTTTCGTCCTTGGTGAAGGCGCAGGGGTACTAGTACTCGAATCGTTAGAACACGCAAAGGCAAGAGGTGCGTCAATCTATGCACAATGGGTAGGTGCAGCAACTAGCAGCGACGCATACGACATGGTCGCAGCAGCCGAAGACGGCCGTGGTATCAAGGAAGCGATGCGTGGTGCACTCGAACACGCCGGACTAAAGCCCGAACAGATCTCCTACATTAACGCGCACGGTACTGGCACTCCTCTGAATGATCGAGTCGAAACGCGTGCAATTCACGATGTTTTCGGTGAATCGGCGAAACACCTCATGGTGTCCAGTACGAAACCGATACATGGTCATATGATGGGCGCTTCAGGTGCTATAGAGGCAGCGATATGCGTGTTAGCCTGCAAACACCAAATCGCTCCACCAACGATCAACTATGCTAATCCGGACCCAAATTGCGACCTTGACTACGTACCGAACACTGCACGAAAGGCAGCGATCGACTACGCGATGAGCACTTCAGTCGGCCTTGGTGGTCATAACTCCGCATTAATCTTTCGACAATGGGAGAACCGCTAATGAAAGCACCACGAGTCGTGGTAACCGGTATTGGATTGATTACACCTGTAGGCATCGGGCGCGATGCAAGTTGGCAAGCATTGCTCGCCGGAACAAACGGTATAGGCCCAGTCACTCTGGTCGAATCTACAGATCTCCCGGCGCAGATTGCCGGTGAAGTTACAGGATTTGAGCCACTAGATTGGCTGAACCGCAAAGATGCTCGGCGCATGGACCGATTCGTTCAACTCTCCATAGCAGCAACCGACGAAGCAATCGAACAATCTGGTCTTGATATCCCATCTGAGGCCAACCAAGTCGGCTGTATGATCGGTTCGGGTATCGGTGGTATTGGCACCCTCGAAGATCAATTCAAAATATTCTTCGACCAAGGAGCAGGACGCGTTTCACCTTTCCTTGTCCCAATGTTCATTTCGGATATGGCAGCCGGACAGGTCTCAATTCGGACCGGCGCTCGAGGTCCCAACGTGAACACTGTTAGTGCCTGCGCTTCAGGTGCAGATGCAATCGGAACAGGTTACGAAGTGATCCGACGTGGCGATGCTCAGGCAATGATCACTGGTGGCACAGATGCAGGTGTTACCCGTATGTCGATCGCTGCATTTGCTGCCGCGCGAGCACTTACTACCAGTCGGAACGATGATCCTGAACACGCCTCTCGACCGTTTGACCTCGAACGTGATGGATTCGTCCTCGCAGAAGGAGCGGGGACTCTAATCCTTGAAAACCTGACCCACGCTCAAAAACGTGGAGCCAATATTCTCGCAGAGCTAGTCAGCTACGGTGTAGCAGCGGACGCATTCCATGTCACTCAACCATCGGAAAATGGCGAGGGTGCTGCTCGCGCTATGAGTATTGCGATCGAAAAGGCTGGTATAACTTCAGATAATGTTGATTATCTCAACGCACACGGAACAAGCACTCCAATGAACGACAAGTTCGAAACTCTGTCAGTAAAGGCTGTGTTCGGTGAAACAGCCGGTAATATCCCTATCTCCTCAACAAAATCGATGATCGGACACACTCTTGGAGCAGGTGGCGCTATAGAAGCTGGCGTCACAGTCCAATCGATCGTTGACCAACGAATCCATGGAACACACAATCTCATCGTTCCAGATCCCGATTGCGATCTCGATTATGTTCCAGAAGCATGGCGAGATGTATCTATCGACTACGCTATCTCAAATTCGTTCGGCTTCGGTGGGCACAACAGCTCACTCATATTTAAGCGTTACGCAGAGTAGCAGGTGGCGATCCTGACTGAACGCACGCCAGCTGAAGATAACCAAGTTGAAAATTGTCCAGAACATGGCGTCCGAACGGATGGACCTCAGGCTTATCTGTGGCGTCTGATGCCCGATCCCGACATCAGTGGATTCGTTGATGCCGGAGAAGGACTGCCATTACTGCTAAGGCGATTGCTCGCTCGTCGCGGAGTCAAAAACACCAGAGAAGCTCGACACTACCTTGGCAGCCCACAAAAGTTAACTGACGCAAGCCGTATGCCTAACCTTGAAGTCGCAGTTGATCGTCTCGCTATCGCGTGTCGCGAAGCGGAAACAGTTGCGATCTTCGGTGACTTCGATGTCGACGGTATCACGGCAACCACGATCCTTACTGAGGGTCTACGGGAACTTGGTGCGAAACCAATACCTTACCTGCCTGACCGTTTTCGCGAAGGTTACGGTCCGAACATTCAGGCTATACAACAACTTGCTGACAGGGGTGCGACACTCCTCGTAACAGCCGACTGCGGTACTTCGTCCGTCGACGAAATCAATGAAGCACACGGTCTTGGGATGGAAACAATCGTGATCGACCATCACACTGTCCCTGAACATCTACCGAACGCACTTGCCTTGGTAAATCCTAAGCTCACCAACTCTGATTATGGATCTGAACCAGCTGCAGTTGGAGTCGCATACAAGGTTATCCATAACCTATTCGACCACTTTGGCCATTCCTATGATGCCGACCAACATCGAACACTCGTCGCTCTCGGTACTGTATGTGACCTCGCACCAATGGTCGCCGAAAACCGCGACCTAGTGCGTCTCGGTCTAGAGGCAATTAAATCAACACAACGACCTGGACTCCGTGCGTTAGCAGCGGTAGCAAACATCAACCTCGCACAAGCAAATGCCGACACGTTCGGCTGGATTTTTGGTCCCAGAATTAATGCAGCAGGGCGAATGCTGCACGCTCGTATCGCACTCGATCTACTGCTTTCAGAAAATATTGACGAGGCAGAGCTTCTAGCGAAACAACTCGAAGAATTAAACCAAGAGCGGCGCAAAGAGACTCAGGCGGCAATCGCTAACATTCATGATGAACTCAGCGAAACTGACCTGAAAGCGCCTCTTATTATCACTGCCTCGACCAAAATCTCTTCGGGCATCATTGGGTTAGCAGCTTCTCGTCTGGTAGAGCAACATCACCGTCCAGCCATCGTGATGCAAATAGACAACGAGACTGCTCGCGGATCCTGTCGGTCATTACCAACATTCGACGTAACGGCACTCCTCAGCCGTCACTCAGACCTCTTTCAGAACTTTGGAGGGCATCGCGCTGCTGCCGGATTTACTCTGAATCGGGAACGGATCCCAGAACTCCGGAAACGACTCATCGAGGATGCTAGCAGCATCCTCGACCCTCAAGATCAGATCCCGGTATTCGAAATTGAGGAAGAGCTCTCATTACAAAAAGTCGATCGGCGTACTATCCAGTGGCTCGGCTTACTTGCCCCTCACGGTATCGGCAATCCAACACCGATATTCCTCGCACACAATATTTCCATAATAGAAAGTCGGACTGTCGGTAAGGATAACGAGCATCTGCAGCTTAAATTGAGGGACGGTACAGTTACCTGGAGAGCGATTGCTTTCCGAAAAGCTTCCGCATCCATACCAAAGGGAGAATCAGCAGACTTGGTGTACACCTTCCGTCGCGATGACTTTCGCGGTGATGGAGCACTTCAACTAGAAGTTCTCGACCTCCGACCTGCTATTCGAGCGTGATCGTCTTCTTATAAGTACTCCTTGCATTCACCTTTGAGTGTTCTGTCTCACGACAGGCACTCAAACGAAACAATCTAGTGCATGGCGGATCGCCCGGTGAAGCGGATTCTCGAATTTGGCGTTGTCGATCTTCCTATTACCAACGTAATATCCCCGGTAGCGGGGGTAATAAATGAAATCATACACAGCAGATCGTCTTCGTAACGTCGTCCTAATGGGGCATGGCGGCAGTGGGAAAACGACACTAGGCGAAGCGATGCTACTCGCTTCGGGCGCTATCACAAGACTTGGTAGCGTAGATGATGGAACAACCGTCGCGGATTATGACGACGAAGAACACAACCATCGTTACTCGATATCCGCATCATTACTCACGATCGAATGGAATGATAATCGGATCAACTTGATCGACGCTCCTGGATTTGCCGATTTCGAAGGTGAAATCGTTTCCGGCGCACTTGCTGCCGACGCTGCGCTAATAGCTGTCGACGCATCTTCAGGAGTGCAAGGTGGTACAGAATTAGCTTGGGAACGGGCAGACGAAGCCAATCTCCCAAGAATATGTGTCGTCACCCGTCTCGACCGCGAAAATGCTAGCTTCGAGTCCACGATTACCCACCTTCGCGAAACGTTCGGGACAAAAGTAGTGCCATTGTGTCTCCCGGTCCGTGATCCATCCGGGAACTTAACAGGATTCTATGACTTGCGCTCTAGCGAGGATGCCCCTGATGGAATCGTCGGTGATCTGACCGCCGCTCGTGAAATGATGATCGAATCAGTTGCAGAAACAAACGACGCTCTTTTGACAAAGTATCTTGAAGGGGATGAGCTAACACGAGATGAGATCACAGCTGCTCTCCACGACGCGATCGAACGAGGCGAGATCGTCTCTGTCATACCGACTTGTGCAACTCTAGATGTCGGTATTGACGGTCTTCTCAACAACATCGTCAACCTAATGCCATCACCGGTTGGACGAGAACACGCTTTAAACGATGGATCCGTGATTACTAGCACCGATGGTGAACTCGTTGTGCAAGTCTTTAAGACAATCGCAGACCCTTTCGTCGGGCATCTCTCATTCATGAAAGTTCTATCAGGCACTCTTAAGGCAAGCATGAGCCCTGTTAACGCTCGATCGAAATCCATCGAACGCCTTGGCCACCTCTTTCTACAGCGAGGGAAAGAACAAATCGAGGTTGATCAACTATCGGCAGGAGACATTGGCGTTGCCGCGAAACTTACGGATACTCAAACCGGCGACACTCTTGTGGCTTCAACAGATACGATCGTCGAGGCAGCTCCTCTACCATTCCCAACGCCAACGTATCGAACTGCCTTACACCCGACGAGTCAGGACGATGTGAACAAACTTGCAACAGCACTCCAACGACTCCAGGAACAAGACCGGACTATCCGCGTCGAAAGAGATCCGGAGACTGGAGAAACAATCATGACCACCATTGGTGATGCACAGGTCGCTATAGCTTGTGCACGCCTAGCGAAAAATTACGGCGTTGAAGTCACACCAGAGCTACCGCGTGTTCCTTACCGGGAAACGATCAGCGGTA
Organism: Dehalococcoidia bacterium UBA6627; assembly: GCA_002455955.1. Lineage (GTDB taxonomy): Bacteria > Chloroflexota > Dehalococcoidia > UBA2979 > UBA2979 > UBA6627. Next base: position 71,654 of record DKLZ01000016.1, on the reverse strand, counting down.
GCGCCAAGGCCGAGTACAAACACAAGAAACAAAGTGGAGGGCATGGTCAATACGGTCATGTTGTAATCGAAATTGCCCCACTCACTCGGGGAACTGGTTTTGAATTCACCGAACAAGTCGTGGGAGGCAACGTTCCAAGACAATTCATTCCAGCGGTCGAGAAAGGTATCAACGAGACCTTACCAAATGGTCCGCTCGCACATTCGCCGATCGTTGACCTTAAAGTCACCCTGCTAGACGGTTCATCTCACTCTGTTGACTCATCAGAGATGGCATTCAAAACAGCTGCCTCACACGCACTGAAAGATGGGCTCCTCGAAGCGGAGCCGGTACTTCTCGAACCACTAATGAAACTAAAAGTTTATGTTCCTGGAGATTACGTCGGCGATGTCATGAGTGATATCAGTACGAAGCGCGGTCAGGTTCATGGGGTTGAAGGTGAGGCACGGTTCTCAATGATCGAGGCGGATGTCCCATTGGCAGAAGTGCAAAGATATGCCACCGATCTGCGAGCACTCACTCATGGCCGAGGACGTTTCGAACTAGAGTTCGATCGGTACATTGAGGTACCAGCGCACGTACAAAACGATGTAATCGGAATTATAAGTAGCAGTGAAACTGTCTGAAAGAGCAGTGACTTAGTACGCAAGCTACTTAGGAATAGACAACAGAATACGATCTGTTCTAGTCGCTTCTAGAACTAGATGCAGCCCACAGTGTGTGATACTGCTCGCCACTAACGGCTCGAAGCAATTCGGTCATTTCCAACTCTCGAAGTTCATGGAGACAGGAATCAGCCGCTCGAACAAAGCTGCGATAATCCGGTGTTAACTCTTTTACCCGATTCATCACATGAGACCAAATCCCGAGCCGCGTCAGTGAATCTATCCGTCGCGGCCAAGGAATCATCGAAATAGATTCAGGGCGCGGGAAGGCCGGCCGGATTTTTCGAAACGATTGATAACGGTCAACGCTATCGGTCGCAATCGGAACAATAGTGATCAATGGACCTGTATGTTCGTTGCGGCGAGTATCCAGTATTAGGGTCTTACCAAGGAGTGGGAAATAAATTGTGATGACATCAGCTTCGTCAATATTCTGAGCAACTCGATTGAGATCAAGATCGGGACCGCTATCAAGCATCATAAACCCCCACCATCAACTATCAGTCTACCTGCTAGAGCTTGGTAACGCGCAAAAATCGATGGCGGCCTACGCGAATTTCATCTCCTGGATGAATCAGCTGGGTAAACTCCTCCACACGATCACCATTCACAGAAACTGCTCCTTGCCCAACAAGCCGTCGAACTTCTCCTCCACTAGTCACAAGATTAGCTTCAGTAAGTACTCGATGGAGTGATTCAGTTCCATCAATCCCAAACTCCGCCATCTCTTGAGGTGTCTCTTGGCGTTGAATCGTTGCTTCGAAGTACATCTGAGCAGATGCCGCGTCCTCTAGACCAGAAAAAACCGCAACAATCTCGTAGGCAAGTCGTTTCTTCGCATCCATCGGCAGCAAAGAACCATGCGAAACTGCATCATCGATGTTTTGAACTTCATCCGGAGATAGAGGAGTAACCAGTGTAAAGAAATCTATGATGACGTGATCAGGAAGCGACATAACTTTCCCATACATGTCGTTCGGAGTGTCATAGATACCAATCGAATTACCAGTCGACTTCGACATCCGTTCATGCCCATCAGTACCAACTAGAATCGGAAGCGTCACCAGTACCTGCGGGCGTTGACCAGCGTCACGCTGGAGCGTACGACCAGCCATTAAGTTGAATAGTTGCTCGCTACCACCAACCTGTACGTCGGTCTCCATAGCAACTGCATCATAGGCCTGCATGATGGCGTACATGAACTCGCTAAGGTATACCGCGTCGTGCCGCTGCCAGCGCTTAGCAAAGTTGTCACGTTCCAAAAACTGCGCAACCGTAAATTTAGAGCTCAGCCGTACAACGTCAGCGAATGTAAGTTCACTAAGCCAATCAGCGTTGTAACGAATCATTGTTCGTTTATCGTCGAGAATACGGAAAGCTTGTGTAGCATAAGTTTCGGCATTCTCGGCAAGCTGTTCCGGAGTCAACATCGGCCGTCCCTTGTTCTTGTCCGATGGATCACCAACAAGACCAGTAAAATTCCCTATCAGGAACGTGACGTCATGACCAAAATCCTGAAACTGCCGCAGCTTCTGAATCGGTAGCGTGTGTCCAAGGTGCAAATCAACCGACGTCGGATCAAAGCCGGCATATACCTTTAAAGGGCGATCTTCCTCCAGTCGTTGTCGAAGCTCTGCCTCCATCGTGGTACGCGTACGATCATCACCGTAGTCCACCCCGCTCAAGAGGACCGGAAGTTGTTCATCAACAGACGCCATTTGCCGCGGAGCAGGTTCCGAATTACTCATGTGAACCACTCACGCGTAGCTGCAAGATCACTCTGGATTTGTGCACGCAAGACATCAATCCCATCAAATTTACGCTCCGCACGCAGACGGTGGACGAGCTCAATCGTTACTAATTCGCCGTAAAGATCACCTTCGAAATCAAGAAGGTGCGTCTCTACTAGCAACTTCTGATCGCCTGCGAATGTCGGGCGGATCCCTATGTTGGTACATGCGTTGAATACACGATCACCGACAAACGCTTTAGTTACATATACTCCGTTCGGTGGCAGCCACCGGTCTGCGCTAACACCAATGTTCAATGTTGGAAAACCGATCTGACGCCCTCGTTCGTCACCATGTAACACTGGTCCACGCAGTAAGAACGGATGCCCCAAAAGCTCCGACACTGATTCCATTTCACCTGCTTGAAGAGCATCACGAACTCTCGTACTCGAAACAGGAGTGCTTCCGTCATCCAAAAGTGGCACAGCGATCACTTCAAATCCAAGTTCACTACCAATTTCCGTAAGGACTTCAATATTACCTTCACCCCCTCGACCGAAACGGAAGTCATCACCTACTACCAATAGTCGCATTCGTGCCTCTTCGACAAGCAAACGCGAGAAATCGAAAGCAGATACCTGTTGCAACTCAGAAGTAAATTGCAGGACTGCGACGAAGTCGGTCCCCAGATCACGTAGCATCTCCACCCGCCGC
>DKLZ01000016.1:0-68225 GCA_002455955.1 Dehalococcoidia bacterium UBA6627 | reverse complement strand
CCCGCCGCTCAAGCGACTCGAGATACGTGATCTTCACATCCGGTTGAACGACGCTTACGGGGTGTGGATGAAACGTAACAATGCCGGCTGTTAGGTCACGTGCACTCGCCTCGGTAACCATGCGCTCTATCAACATCTGATGCCCACGGTGAACTCCATCGAACACACCAATCGAGAGGGCATGTTCTCCATCTGTAACGCTATTCTGGAGTTCCTGACGAACCAACAACACCGGTGGCAAATCTCTCCCGGCTTGAGCCGAACTGGTGATCGTTCTAAGAGTTATGGTGGAAAGATCGTACCATCGCCTTCACTACGAGGGGGCTTAGTCAAATCACGCTAGATATTAATTAGGCATAGCCTACTAAGACGCTACTTCATCAAAGATGAAACTACAGTCAATCCATTGGTATCAGCGCCTTCCTTAGGAGGAGCAATCACTAGACACCAGTAAATTCTTCCGCGAGTTCGCCAAGATCGGGGATCGATGCACCGTCGACTTTGAGAAGATCGATATCACCAAATCGTTCTGACTGCGTTGCCTTTAGATACCCTGACTTGATCAACTCCAAAATCGCCAAGAAATCGACGATTACAATAATACGTGCAGTCGCACCCTCCACTAGCTGACGAAAGCTTGCTTTACCTTCTTGTTCAAGCAGCTCAACGACGATACGTAGTCGATCACGGAGACGGATGGGTTCCGCCGAAAAATCAGCTTCGACTTCCTGTTCCGGAAGTCGATCCATTACTTCGCGAAGAACATCGACAAGAGAATCAAGTGTCACGCGATCTAGGCCATCGGGTAGTGCCACCTCGGGCGGCAAGACTTCGCGCCGATAGGTTTGGTGCCCCGTGTCTCGCTCACGAAGAAATTGTGCTGCTTCCTTGAAGCGTCGATAATCCTTTAATGCCTTAACAAGATCCGCATCTTCATCTTCTTCGATTTCCTGTCCCTCATCATCGTTCACAGCGAGCAATGCACGAGATTTCAACAAAAGTAATCTCGCGCCTAGAGCAACAAAATCAGCAAGAGAACCGAGGTTGATCTCCTCCGGTTTACGCAAGTATTCGAGATACTGCGTTGTTACCTGGAGTAGCGACACTTCAGTCACGTCGAGCTCGTTCCGCTCGATCAGGTGCAATAGCAGATCAAGCGGCCCATTGAATGCTCCATCAGATAGAGAAACAGCGAGCTCGAAGGTTCGAGAATCGTCGTTCGCAGCTGATTCAGTAATCTCATCCGTCACGAATTCATCCCCTGTACTTAGTACTTAGGCTTGCGGACGTTCGACAAGATCCGGTCTCAATTGACGAGCGCCTCTCAAGTAGACGTGTTGGAGCTCAGCGTTAGATAGCTCGGTATTCACGTGCATCAGAATTCGTAAACACCGCTCGAGTGAACCTGGTACGTTCATGTCATGCATGCACTGAAGCGCAACATCCGTCCAACCAGCCTCTCGGGCAGCGACCGCTGGAAACTCTGCATTCAAATCGACGGTCGTCGTAAAAATAATCGATGCGACTCGATCATGTTCGATCATGTTCAACTCAACAATGGCTGACAATAGCTCACTTGTCGCTTCAATAATCTCCTCTCTCGTATTTGTTTCGACAGTTGTCGCCCCTCGAATTCCACGAACCATCATCGACATGACGCGTGCCCCTTCACCATCAATCGGACCGATCAGTTTGGACAATCGGCACGTTCCGACGTCCGCTAATCTCTTCAAGATAGTGCCGTATCGCAGCAGCGCGCTCGATTCGAGGCGTATTAGCAACGACATTGACGAATGCACTACCGATCACGACAGCGTCGGCGATCTTCCCCACATGCTCAACGTGCTCACGCCGTGAAATACCAAATCCAACTGCCAAAGGCAGTTCGGTATATTCGCGCACTCGACCTACGAATTCTTCAAGATCTTTGGAAAGTTCCTGACGAGCACCTGTAATTCCAGTGAGACTGACGCAATAGATAAAGCCACGAGCGTGATCCGCTACTAGACGTAAGCGCTCATCTGTAGAAGTAGGAGCAACAAGAAATATCAAGTGCAAACCTGCTTCTCTAGCAAGAATCTCGACTGTGCCTGCTTCATTTGGTGGCATGTCGACAATAATCAGTGCATCCACTCCTACTTCGACTGCATTCCGAATAAACGCATCTATTCCGTAGGCAAGCATCGGATTGATGTAACCCATGATGATCAACGGAATTGTCACTCCATCACCACGCAATTCGCGAACATTGTTAAGAACGGTAGCGGGTGTCACACCCTGAGCAAGCGCCTCATCGTATGCATGCTGGTTTGTCGAACCATCAGCAAGTGGATCGCTGAATGGGAGCCCTAACTCGAGTGCATCTGCACCACCAGCTATCGCTGCTCGGACGATCTCGGAAGTTGCATCAATCTCAGGCCATCCCGCCGGAATAAAAGGAATTATCGCAGGACGTCGCTCAGCTCGCGTGCGAGCAAATAATTCAGCAATACGGTCGGGGCGATCAGTGCTCAATCGAATACCTCCAACACCGTCACGATAAAGCTCAATGAGTTGATAATGAAGTGTGCAATGATAGTCACCCAAAGCGAACCAGATACCTTAAATGACCAAGCGAATAACATGCCAATGAGAGTAAATGGAATCAGCACAGCCAAATTCGCGTGAAATGCTCCAAATGCAAACCCACTACCAGTAACTGCCGCCCACTGTCCCCATGTTCCATCCAAAGCTCGAAACAACAGTGCCCGAAAGAGCAATTCCTCTGCCAACGGCGCAACAATCACGACTGCTAACCCGAAAAGTAGTAGGAGCAGAATTAACGGCCCTGTACTCTGATCAGCATCAATCGGAATCTCGTTACTACCCTCGAATCCTCGAGGATCAATGCCTAGTTTCTTAAGGAGTTCGATACCACTGGTATAGACAAGAAGGATGGCATACGTACCGACTACGGTAATACCGATTAATCTCCATTGCCTTGGTCGCCGAAAACCGATCGCAGCGAGAGATATCTGACGACGTGAAGCAAGCCAGAGAACTGGAAGCCCAAACGAGATCTCAAAAGCGATTACAGCTACCGCCCCTACGAAATCTAGGGCATCTTCACTGATTCCCACTACTAACACGACGATTCCAAGAATCGCATATAAAGATGCAAAGCCACCGACCAGAATGGCGACACCGATTAACGCGTCAACGCCACGCCAGATAGGGGCAAAGCCCTTTACAGAAGATTGCACTACCGGTGCTACCGGAGGTTCAGCAAACACTCACCGAGCGTATCAGTGCCAGACGATTATGCGATCATTGATTCGATAGCAATCGACTATAGGCACAGAGCATTCGTCATACGTTGCCAAACGTCGGTATCACTCCCGGTGCATGACTAACGTATACCCTCAGACAGAATAGTTTTCTCTTCTTTAATTCAAACTGACCTAAAGGGTGACATCCAAGGCATCTGCAACAGTATTCATATCTTTGTCACCACGCCCACTTAAGTTCAGCAACACAACATCATCCGAGAACAATTCATCCTTGATTTTAAGTAAATAAGCAATTGCATGTGAGGACTCGAGTGCCGGGACAATACCTTCATTTTGACACAGGAACTCGAGCCCAGTTAGTGCTTCCTTATCGGTGACAGCATGGTATTCAACTCGCTTAGTGAGTTTCAGCCATGAATGCTCAGGTCCGACGCCAGGATAGTCCAGACCAGCCGAGATTGAGTGTGCCTCAGTGACCTGTCCCCACTCGTCTTGAAGCAACATTGACTTGGCACCATGCAGAACTCCAGGGCTCCCCTTAGACAAGGTAGCGGCATGACGACCCGATAGACCTTCTCCTGCCGCCTCTACACCAATCAGTCGTATCTGGTCTCCTAAAAAAGGGTAAAAGAGTCCAATGGCGTTAGATCCACCTCCGACACACGCAATACCGATTGTTGGCAGAATGCCTTCCTGGTCGAGAATCTGCATACGTGCCTCGCGGCCAATTACTGATTGAAAATCACGAACCATCATCGGATAAGGATGGGGTCCAACGACGCTACCGATGACGTAGTAAGTATCGCGTACGTTTGTAACCCAATCACGGATTGCCTCGTTCGTAGCATCCTTTAGCGTTCGCGAGCCAGAGTGAACAGTACGCACCTCGGCACCGAGAAGTTTCATTCGGAAAACATTGAGCGCCTGCCGTTTCACATCATCGGAACCCATGTAAACGACACAATCAAGGCCGAGTAATGCACATACCGTCGCGGTAGCGACACCATGCTGACCGGCCCCTGTCTCGGCAATGATGCGACGCTTACCCATTCGAAGAGCGAGTAAGCCCTGTGCAAGTGCTGCGTTGATTTTGTGTGCACCAGTGTGCGTAAGATCTTCACGTTTTAGATATATTTTCGCATCAATGCACTCTGATAATCGTTCAGCAAACGTAAGCGGTGTCGGACGACCTACATAATGATGAAGCAGATCATCAAGGCGCGCATGGAAGTCATCATCAGCCATCGCATCCTGGTAAGCCTCTGTAAGCTCGGTAACCGCTGGTAACAAAGTTTCAGGGATATACTGTCCTCCGAAATCGCCGAAGTGACCTCCTGCATCCGGTAGACCGCTGCCCGGAACGTTAATTTCTTCCCCTATAGAACGACTCAAGATCGAACTACCTTCTTCTCTAGCAGTATGAACATTTTTTCCTATTTGCTCCGACATCTTAATACTGCCCCTGTGCTTCTGCGGTTACAAAACACTCTCTATTCTGCATCCGCTTGATCTACAGCATTGATGAATGCTCTCCCAAGATCGTGGTCTTTGCGACCGTCAGTTTCAGTACCGCTCGAGACGTCGACAATCCAAGGCTCGACTACGTGGACTGCTTCACCAACATTTTCAGGGGTTAATCCTCCCGCGAGCATAATAGGAATTCGGTCAGCGATCTGACGTGCGATCTCCCAATCGAACGTATGCCCCGAACCTCCTTGGTAAGGCCCAGCTACCGAATCAAGTCCAACAGCAACAGAAAAGCCAGGTTCCATCTTTGAAAATGGATCGGATGGTGAGTCGAATGATGAGACGTGCACTACTTGAATCACCTGGCGAGTAATGCGAAGACAATCTTCCCAACTTTCGTGACCAGACAACTGTACGAGATCTACCCCTGCCTCTTCAGCGAGCTCGTTGACCTGATCAACCTCCTGATTAGCAAACACTCCGACAGTTAGCGGCCGCTTTTCTCTAAGGTAACTCTCTATCAGCGAGGAACCGCCTTGAAACCATGGCTCGATTTCCTCAGCCGCCTGCATCTGTACCGGTGGAGGAATCCTTAATTCATACTCTGAGAGCGAAGCTCCCAACGCTCGCACCATCGCTTGCGCTTCGGTCACATCTATCTGGCGTTTTGACTCTGCAAATACCATGCCAACGAAATCTGCTCCAGCAGCAGCAGCAGCAATCACATCCTCCGGGGTTCGGTTCCCACATATCTTGACTAAGGTCATCGATTCACCTCGGATGACAAGACCATGAACTCATGTGCACGCTTCATGACATCGTCGCCTGTCACAAGAGCTTCCCCAATAAGTAATGCGTGTGCACCGGCGGAGATCATTCGAGACGAATCGTCGGTCGTGCGTATCGCCGACTCTGCAACTAAAGTCACTTCATCCGGAATCAGACAAGAAAGTCGCTCTGTCGTTTCGAGATCCTCTTCAAACGTTGTCAAGTCTCTGTTATTAACACCAACGACGCGGGCGCCAGCATCAAGAGCATTTTTTAACTCTAGTTCGTCATGTACCTCGATCAATGGCTCCATACCTAGCTCTCGCGTATACGCAATCAGCGACCGCAATACATCCGATTCAAGCAACATTACGATCAACAGTAAGGAATCAGCACCAAACGCTCGCGCCTCAATAATCTGATACTCATCCCAAATGAATTCTTTGCGGAGTAGCGCAGGACGGTCAACATCAATGCTAAACGAACTGCTAACCGCCTCCAGATCTTGGATGGAACCAGCGAAAAAGTCCGGCTCCGTGAGCACTGATATCGCTGCAGCTCCTGCACGTGCGTAGAGTCGAGCTTGTTCAACAGCATCCAGATCAGAATTCAACAAGCCTTTACTAGGAGAGGCCCGTTTAATCTCCGCAATTAGGCGAACACACGCATCAGTTGGCGTTTCTAGTCGACCGTGACGCAAAAGCGTTTCAAAGTCACGTACAGGTGGTGCCCGATCTAATAGCTCTTCAAGGAGTGCTCTGGGACGTACTACACGATCCTCAGATAGTCGGATATGACGAGCCGCGACGATTTTATCAAGAAAAGTTCCGGTCTCACGCGTCGCACTAGTTTCAGTCATAACAAATCAGCTCGCCGTCACACGTCGAGTCGCTTCAACGAAAGCGGCCGTTTTCGCTGCTGCGTCACCGCTGTCGATCACCTGATTCGCTAGTTCGCTACCGTGCTTAAACGAAGCGGCAAGGCCAGTGACGTACAAACCAGCACTAGCATTGGCAACAATGAGATCGCGCACCGCTCTGGGTCCTTCTCCACGAAAGACTTGCCTCAATATCTCGGCATTTTCCTCAGGTGTTCCTCCGGTAATATCGGAGTATTCATGAACAGACACACCAAGATCGGATGGAGTGACAGTCTTACGAGTGACCTGTCCCCCTTTCACATCAAACACGTTCGAAGGACCAGTAACTGTCAAATCGTCGAGCCCATCAGCGCCACTCACTACTAACGCCTGACGGACATCAAGACGAGCAAGAGCCTGTGCTAATTTCTCCCCCAGTTCTACATTGGCTACTCCCATAACGTGACAGTTCGCCCCGGCCGGGTTTGTCAGTGGCCCGAGGATGTTGAAAATCGTACGCACACCGACCTGCGGTCTGAGCGGCCCAGCGAACTTCATCGCCGGATGAAACGCTTGAGCGAACATAAATCCTATCCCTGTCTCTTCGACGCACTGAGAAACCTGAGCCGGTGTAAGAGATATCTCCGCACCAAGTGCCTCCAATAAATCAGCCGAGCCCGACTGTGAACTCATCGCACGATTGCCATGCTTTGCAACGGTCGCTCCGGCTGCTGCAGCAACGAACCCAGCTGCTGTTGAAGCATTAAATACCTTCCGTGACGAGCCTCCAGTGCCAGCTGTATCGAGAAGTGGACGTAATTGAATGTCGACGTGAAGTGCATGCGATCGCATCGCCTTCGCCATTCCTACGATCTCGTCAACAGTCTCACCTTTCATCCTTAGCGCAGTCACAAACGAACCGAATTGTGCAGGTGTCGCAATCTCTTCCTCGCCAAGGCCAGCTCGCATTATGTCCTCCATAGCAGAGCGAGCTTCATCTTCGGTCAGAGCACGGCCATCGTCGATAATGGCTGCGATCGCTTCCTTAATCATGACGTGTCCGCCCTTTATCAGTACCTAGCTGTGGAGTTCTTCCGGCAGGTCTACATGAAGAAAGTTAGCGAGGGCTTCATGGCCCATCTTCGTCATGATCGACTCTGGGTGAAACTGAATCCCTTCCACTGGAAGAGTCCTGTGTCGTATGCCCATAATCACGCCACTCTCAGACCATGCAGTCACCTGAAGTTCGTCCGGAACGGTATCAGGGTCTATCGCGAGAGAGTGATAACGGATCCCTTCAAAAGGATTGGCCATGCCTGAGAAGACACCTTGGCCATCGTGCTCAATCATCGATGTTTTGCCGTGCAAAATTTCTCCCGCATAACCAATCTCGGCGCCAAACGCTTCACCAATTGCCTGATGGCCGAGACATACACCTAACAGAGGTACTTTACCTGCTGCCGCCCTAACCAAATCAACTGAAATCCCTGCCTCTTTCGGTGTACACGGCCCAGGAGAGATTACGATCTGGTCTGCGTTCATTGTCAGGCAGTCCTCGACGGAAATCTCATCATTACGATGAACTTTTACGTCGGAACCAAGTTCTGACAAATATTGATAAAGATTAAATGTGAACGAATCGTAATTATCTATAAGCAAAAGCATCGGCACTCGTCTTTTCGTTATGTCGCTATTCTAGCTTGGAAACTTCTTCTGCTAGTGCAAGTAGGTAGCCCGTGTGTCCGCTTTCATGCTGAGCGATGCTCTCGATACGATCACCAATCCGAACTGCACCTCGTTCAGCATGGTTTCCGTACTGAACAAGCTGCGCATCTTCGAGACTGGTGAGCCAAGAACGCGTGCGATCACGGCAGGCATCAAGACGCTTACGTAACGCAGGAAAACCTTCTGAATAATCCTGCAGTCGGTACAAATCAAACCACTGAGCATTGTTGAAATCTCGCCAAGTATGCCCTGGTATGCGAAGTAGTCGATCGATCTCCGCTAAGCAGTACGCTTCAACATCAGCGACATGCGCAAGCACATCGACCGCTGAGAGTTTGTCACCTCTATTCTCACCACGAGCTTGATCAGGAATTGATTCAAATGCTGCTAAAAGTGCTCCACGCGTTTCATCCAAATGTTCGCAGAGATCATCAACCGTATATCGATATAGTGAACCACCGAGTGAACGCGCTAACCAATCCCGGAATTCGGGTAATAGACCTGTTGTAATTGATGGATTCGCAGGATGTGCCCAAACCGCGTCCGCGTAATAGCTACTGCTAAACCGAGGTTTCCCGTGCCAACTAGTACAGATGAAAGCATTCACTACGAAACGCATCCCACTGTCTGACTCAACATAAATGGTTTCCTCGAAATCGAATGCTCCGGGATCCACGTAAACATGTTCTCGTAACAAGCGCACCAGAGCCTCTTCCGAAGTCTCATTACCGTTAACGCTCATCATAGGCAGAGACCACCGACCTGCGAATGGACTGCCATCATCCAAATACTGGAGCAGCAATACTCGACCATCATCGCGACGCAGTACCGCCGCTGAGCTAAGGGTCGATTCTTCCACAAGTTCCGAGTGCTTCGACACGGGGTCTACCATGGTCGATCGTCCTCAGTACCCGAGGCTTCCGGTCGGTTCATTATTCTCAGCATCATCTAGAGCGGCGATCAGCGCACGAGCCTTCTGCCGACACTCCTCGTACTCTCGCTCCGGATCAGAATCGAAAACGATCCCAGCACCCGCCTGCACGTGAGCCCAACCATCTTTCATCACCAATGTCCGGATAGTTATGCATGTTTCAGCATTGCCTGACATATCAAAAAAACCTACCGAGCCAGCGTACGGACCGCGTTGGTCCGGTTCTAACTCAGCGATGATCTCCATCGCTCGGATCTTGGGCGCACCGGAAACGGTCCCCGCAGGGAATGCAGCACGAAGCGCGTCATAAGCTGACATCTCTTCACGTAATTGACCTTGGACATGGCTCACTAGGTGCATTACGTGCGAGTAGTATTCAATATCAAGCTGCTGGGTAACTTCGACACTCCCAGCCTTTGCAACTCTTCCAACATCATTTCGTCCAAGATCAAGGAGCATGACATGCTCCGCAATTTCCTTCGGATCTTGTGCTAATTCCGCAGCGAGGTGCTCATCCTCGATGAGATTATCTCCACGGCGGCGTGTACCGGCGATCGGATGAACCTCGACTAATCCGTCTTCAATATTCACGAGAAGCTCAGGTGACGACCCGACGATGTAAGTCTCGTCAAACTTTAAAAAGTACATATAAGGGGACGGATTGATCGCCCGCAGGCTGCGATAGACCTCAAATGGATGTGCGCCTGTTTCTCGAGAAAATCGTTGAGAAATAACTCCCTGAATGATGTCGCCTTGAACGATGTACTCTTTCGTCTTCTCGACAGCGTTAATATAGGCATCTCGAGACCAATTTTCGCGAAGTGGTTGTCCCGCAACACCGTCAAACGGAACGTACGGCAGAGCTCCTAATGGCGCTTCAAGACGTGTCACCAATTCATCAATCTTGTCGACAGCTTCTTGGTATGCAGAATCGATATCTCCATCAAGCCGCACATGCGATACGACTTTGATCGAGTGCATAAGGTGATCGAATACCAATAATGTCTCCGTGAACATCAACCATGATTGCGGAAGATCAAGAACGTCTGGGCCAGCAATCGGGAGATCCTCAAAGTGCCTGGCAACTTCCCAACTGAGATAACCAACAGCTCCTCCATTAAAACGGGGAAGACCAGGGACATGGACTGCTTCAAGACGACCTAGCTCGTTTTCGATATCGCCAAGTGGGTCGCCATCTTCTTGATCAAGTGCAATAACACGGTAAGGCTCAGTACCGATGAAAGAATTACGCCCTAGACGTTCACCACCCTCAACAGATTCTAAAAGGAACGAATAGGGCCCTTGCGCCACCTTAAGATAAGCCGAAACTGGAGTTTCAAGATCCGCTCGAACCTCTCTGTATATGGGAATGATATTCCCTTGATCTTTAAGGCGATGCACTTCTGCTAGTGTTGGCACGTATTCAATGGACATAGGGTGTCTCAAGAATCATATGGTAAAGATCACAACTGTCCTCGATTGAAAAGTTTCTTCCGAATCGATCAAGAACAGGATCCCTTTTGGTTTCTAACGATATGGCGGATACGTTAAACATAAAGGCCCTCATCGTTCGTTGCTCCTGACTCGGTTGTTATGAAGGTACCAAGATGAAATCAATAAACTTGGATAAACAACCTTCCTTCGATCGACCCGGGTTATGAGTCTCACTCGCATCTGATATCTCAAAATAATCATCGCAGTGCGAATTGACTGGGGATATTTTCATCTTTAAACCTCGATCACCACACGATCGGGGCGTTCGATTTCTGCAGAAATGACGCTTGCTACAGCCCGCACGGTAGCATCAAGATCTCCCTCGATGTTCTCCACGACATAATCGAAATGTTCGGCTTCAGAGAGTTCTTGCTTAACCTGAAACAATCGGCGTTGTACTTCGTCTTCGTTCTCGGACCCTCGCGAACGGAGGTGCGCCTCCAGATTAGCGATATCGTCAGGCACGAGAAACACAGACGGTGCATCAGGCAGAGTGTTTCGGAGTGAAGCCGCTCCCTGTACATCGACTCGAATCATAACGTGTTTACCAGTTGCTATTGCAGAACGAACTTGCGAACGTGGCACGCCATACCAGTTACCGTAAACAAGCGCATGTTCCAGAAGTTCACCTGCAGCAACCTGAAGTCCGAATTCTTTGACGCTTACGAAAACATGATGAACCCCATCGATTTCACCTTCTCGTGGGGGCCGAGTAATCATTGTGGCAGGAATCGATATCGGATAATCAAGTTCGAGCATTCGCTCGATCACCGCGTCTTTACCTACACCTGAAGGGCCCGAGAGAATGACAATCAATGGTGGGCCACTCGCATTTACGAGCGTCTGGATTTCTCGATCCATGTTCTGATTCATGTTGAGAGCTGGTCAGACGGGTGCCGGCCTGAGGCTATCCGACCGGTAAAGGTTTCTGGTGTGATAGCAATCAATGCCACCCAGTCATTCTCTAAAACCACTACTGCCTTGGTACGACGGCCACTCGTTAGATCAACTACACGCTCTTGCTGTTTGGCACGATGCACCATCCGTTTAGCGGGTGCAGATGTAGGGGAAGCAACCGCAATCACTCGATTCAACGCAAGGCTATTGTCGAACCCGACATGTATCAACTCTGTGCGATCAGTCATATTGGATTCCTTGAGGAGAACTGATTCTCGGTGATCAGACACCACTAATCCGACTAAGGTCCGACCAAAAATCAGGATACGACACAGACACCGCATCAGCGCCAGTCACTGTCGTGTCTCCATCCACCAGTAGACCTGCTATCGCACCTAGCATCGCGACACGATGATCAGATGCGGAATCGACCGTAGCAGGTCGCAGCGAGGCTCCTCCAACAATACGAAAACCATCGCGACGCTCCTCTAGCTCAGCGCCAAAAGCGCGAAGTACGGTGGATGTGGTCGCGATTCGATCCGATTCCTTGACGCGTAACTCCTCTGCATCACAAATTACAGTCTCGCCATCTGCACACGCACCTGCCAGCGCTATGAGTGGAAGCTCATCAATCGCGCGAGGAATCAACTCGCTCCCAATTTCTACCCCATGCAATACTGCGGAACGAACAAAGAGGTCTGCGACCGGTTCACCGCCTACGATATGTTCTCCTGAAAACTCAATATCGGCACCCATCGAGCGTAAGACATCGATGATCCCGCTACGGGTCGCATTTACACCGACACCTCGCAAAAGCAACTCAGCATCAGGATGCACTGTCGCCGCGATGATCCAACCCGCAGCTGTACTGATGTCACCGGGCACACTTACATCTACTGCCTCTAGATCGCGATTAGGTGGTGTCACGGTAAGGGCGTTCCCCTGAATCTCAATATCAGCACCCATCGCTGTGAGAAGCCTCTCCGTGTGATCACGGGTTTGCGCCGGTTGAACAACAGTTGTTGGTCCATCGGCCGCCAACCCCGCAAGAAGTAATGCTGATTTAACCTGAGCAGAGGCCACGTCTGTAATAAGTTTCTGTCCACCGATGATCTGACTACCTTCAACCACAAGCGGCGGGAACTTACCTGCAGCGCGTGCATTAACTCTCGCTCCCAAAGCATTCAGCGGCTGCACAATGCGTGCCATCGTGCGTCTTCGTAGTGAACCGTCACCTGTCAAGACATAGAGACCTTTTAAGCCGGATACGACTCCCGCAAGTAATCGCATCGTCGTACCGGCATTACCACAATCGAGTACATCGGATGGCTCTCTCATACCGGACCGTCCATGGCCTTCGACTGTGACAGACCCGTCGGGTTCTTCTTCGATCACTGCACCAAGTGCGCGTAGACATGCGATTGTTGATCGTGTATCAGCAGCATCGAGAAAGCCATCAACTCGCGAGCGCCCGGAAGCCAAGGCATTAAACATCAAAGCACGGTGAGTAATCGATTTGTCACCGGGAACACGCAATTCACCACGGAGTTTCTGCGCACCACTAACTGTGCGTGACACGGTGCCACTGGTCATAGTGTCCCTCCAGAATCGTTCACTCGAAAATCGTTAGTCGATGTTACGTCTCATCCGATCTTCAATTTCGATCTCTTTAAGACGCTCTTCGGAATCACGCGTAATTTGAGCAATCTTTTCTCTCGCCAACTCTCCAATTAGCAACGAGCTGAAATCGAGTTTCGCTCGGTCCATAGCAGAATCGGTCTTACTTTCACGACGAAACGCACCAATCTGGAAGGCGCTATAGTCAAGTTCGACTTGCGCTATTTCCTGAAAAAGAATCTCTTGGTCAGCATCCTGAAGCTGACCTCGCATTTCCTGCAGCTCGTCAATGAAGCGATCGAGCCAGTGGACAGTTTGTTCCTTATTCGTAGTAAGTATGTCGTACGCCATAGAGGGATCCGTCGCAGCTAAGCGTGTCGAACTCTTGAATCCACCTGCAGCCAACTGACCAAGCTCAGGCCATGCTTCAGACCGCCGAACGAGTCTAAACATCGCCTGAGCGGATAACATTGGCAAATGGGACACTGCTGCCAAATAGGCATCATGTTCATCCGCATCCATGATCACTGGAACTGCGCCAACTGCTTCAGCAAGGCCAAGCACTGCTTTCACAGACACTTCCGAAGCCCAAGAGGGAGCTGAAACAACCCACCGAGCGTCCTGAAACAATTCGGCGCTTGCATTATCTGGACCAACTTCGGTCTTACCTGCCATCGGATGCCCACCAACGAAGCTAACTCCCTCTGGCAGGTTCTCGTGTGCAACTTTGATCGTGGCGGCCTTTGTCGAACCGGTATCAGTCACAACAACACCTGGATTCAGATGTGAGGCAACTTCCTCGATCATTCGATGATTGGCGAGTACCGGTGCAGCCAAGACAATTATGCTCGCATCGCGCACAGCCTTAGTTATGTTTTTCTCACTGCGATCGACTGCCCCTATCTTCTTCGCGCGACTTAGATTTTTCTTCTCTCGGTCGTAGCCAATGATGTCGATGCCATCCAGACGGTCATTGGCTTTCAACGCTAGTCCGATCGATGCGCCAATCAAGCCTGTACCCAAGATCGCAATCTGAGTCATAAACACACCCCTTAAGTTCCCTTAAGTTCAGCGCAGTCAGCGGTCAGCTTGTCTTCGAGCGATGGTACACCGAGCCCAGTATTACTTGGTGCAGTGCGAAGCAGGCTATAAAGTTGCATCTGCCTCAATCAACCACGCCAACTCAAAATCCCCATCTGTAGTTTCCCCTTGATGATGAGCTGCTGTTAGTTCAATCACTCGACGTGAGAGCCCTATTTGTTCGAATTGAGAAGCGGCAAGTTCCGCATGGTGGCAAAGGCGCCATAATGCCGACCTCCAGCGAACACCCTCAGCTTGCGCAAATCTATTCAATAAATCAGGCGCTAGATTATTTAGCAGCACATAGATGACGCGATCTTCAATTCGAATAACACCTTTCCCTGCATCATGCAGTAGTGCGGCGATCAACAATTCATCTGTTGCGACCATTCCGTGCTCCGAGGCCAACCGATCAACATGTCGCATAGTTTCGACACCGTGCCGACGATCTCGCGGCTGCATCGAAAAGAAAATTTGCGTTTCATTTTCAGACAATAAAGAAGCGATACGCTCTAAATCTCGAGATGCAATCGATGTTCGAAATCCATCCAGAAACTGATGAGCACGGTACACACAGTGCCCAATTAGCACAGGTGTGTGCATTCGTAAATCGGGAGCACGTCAGCCAAACCTAAGATCTGTAGCATTCCCTACAAAGGCATCCAAGAGCAGATCAATCAACGGACTCATTACCGAGAACAATGGGCTAACACCTACAAAAAACGGCATAAGGATCAGCAACATCAAAATTCCAGGGCCCCATCGCGCGGTTCGAGCAAGTCGCATCGAAAGTTCTGAAGGTAGCAAGCCCACAGCAAGATTAAACCCGTCTAATGGAGCGATTGGAATCAAATTAAAGACTGCCAGAATCACATTCAGTAACACGACGGTACCAAGAAACAAACCAATAAGATCCTGTGGTGAACTAGTCCAAAGTTCCGCGTAATGCGTTGCGAGCGTCGAGCTTACAAAGGGATGATAGAACGGTACCCATCCTGCATTGATCGGGAATCCAGCGATACCTGCAATCACCATGTTTGAGGCAGGGCCAGCAACCGATGTCAATGCCATCGTTCGCTTGGGATCTCTCGTTGCCATCGGATTGATCGGGACTGGCTTTGCCCAACCGAAGCCGACCAGAAATATCATCGACGTTCCGATCGGATCGAGATGACGTCTTGGATTAAGCGACAATCGACCGAATCGACGTGGAGTAGAATCACCGAGCGAATCGGCTACAAAGGCGTGTGAAAACTCATGGATCGTCAACCCGGCGAACAAGGAAAATGCAAATGCACCAATTAGGATCACAAAGACCTGTGGAGCGTCCCCAAGAACCGAAAGATAACGAATGATCACAACATCAGCCTAGCAATAAGGCACCGCCAATCGAAATCGATCGACAGTAGATTCTCGAACTCCGTTGACAGTGGCTAGAGACGCTCCATATCGTAAATTGTGTAGGAACGCATACAATTCGTGCCGACTACCATTCACAAAAGGGAAAAAGGCTACCAAACGGCTCATACAGGTTGCTGCCTCTGGCGGGGTATGCAGTAACTAGAGATTTGTAGATAGCCGTAAAATCTCATGGTTTCTCAACCTCGCCTACCACGGTTTGGTCGCGCTCTTTCCGTATCAGCTGCCCTGCTGGCTCTGGCAGCGATCGCCATTCTGTTTGCTGCATTACGCGAGTCCAGCGAGTCACCCTATAGACCGGTCGTGATGGAGGAACCACTACTAGTATTTGCCGAATTTGGTAGCACAGTCGACAAAATTTTAATTGCTCCTGCGGCCAATCCAGAGTCATTAACTCTAATCCAGTCAGTACCACACGCCGATGGATGGGGGATTAATCCAGCACCTGAAATGGTTGCCGGGCGTACTGCCTTCACCGTCCTCCCTTCTGACATACAACCTGACAGAAGTAGCGCAGCCGAACTATGGGTGCTCGATATCAAAACCACCTCGAAAGTACGTCTTGCACGTGACGCGGACCTGTTAGTAGCTCCGATACTACGAGAAGATGGTGGGATACTTGTCTACCGACGAACCGAGGATAGTGGAGCTCAATCACTAATCCGTGTCGACTTAGAAACCAGAACTCGACGCGTACTTCATACCGATCAATCAGAGTTCGGAGTATTCCCGATAGGCTTTGATGAGAAAGGGAATCTTCTGTTCACACGCATCTCCCCATCAGGTACCGATCTCCTGCGTGTTACCGAAAGCTCCAAT
Organism: Dehalococcoidia bacterium UBA6627; assembly: GCA_002455955.1. GTDB lineage: Bacteria > Chloroflexota > Dehalococcoidia > UBA2979 > UBA2979 > UBA6627. The sequence continues at coordinate 51,880 of DKLZ01000016.1, read as the reverse complement.
CTGGAAGTACTGCTCCACGCCTCGGATGAAATTGCTCGTGACTGGACTGTCGCACCTGATGGTAATGCGGTCGCATTTGTGACTCCTGTGCTTGAGCGTGAGCAAATCATTCACCAAGCACAGATCGTCTCGCTTAACGAAGGCAATATCACAGCGCCAGTAGATACGAGCCGAGGTGAACAATACTCTCCCCGCTGGCGATATGACGGTTCTCTAGCAATCGGATGTTCCACGAATAGTTCATCGGGTTCGGCACCAATTGTGATCACCGCATCTGAAAAAATTATCCTTCCTGCTGCACCTGTTGGGTTTGATGTCCCTCTCGGTTGGAGCGTCGACGGCACTTATCTTGCTGTTAGACACTTTAGTGGAACCGGTTCACGTGACCCAGGGGACGAAACACTTGTGATCTTAGGGGGCGCATCTACTCGAGTGGAAATTACCGCGACCAGCGACCTATTATTCCTAGGCTGGTCCGGTGCATAGGCCCGCGGGACACGCTTCCAGGACTATCCACCGAGCGTTGTTGCTCGGCTTCATTCTCGGTGCATTAGTTTTAGGAATACGTAACACAACTCCAACTGCAGAAGCATGTGCATTCGATCCGCTACGCCCCACAGCCTACGAGGCAGATGCGCTTCGCAATCGCTACTTACTTATGATCGATGCAGCTTCGCAAAATCGCCTTTTTCCGAGTGATTCTTTCTTCAGGCTACCGGCGGTAGAAGTTGGAACACGTAGTAATCGAGCCGATGGCATTGCAGCGATTCCGGTAGAAGTCCTACGGGCAATCGGTTGGGTGGAATCCTCTCTAACGATGGCATCGAAATCAACGCGCTTCGAATCTATTGGCCCCGCTCTCGTTTCTTTCGACTGCGGCCATGGAATCATGCAAGTAACTAGTGGAATGACTGTTCCGCTGGGTACTGCAGGACATCCCAGCGATAACCAGATCGCGGTAGCCACAAGCGACGCACACAATATCGCTCGCGGCGCCCGTATCCTTGCTGCGAAATGGAATGACGCACCCAGCTCGCGACCGATCGTCGGCACCGACACTGCTGGCGACCCTACATTGCTCGAAAACTGGTACTACGCAATCTGGAGCTATAACGGTTTCACGAGTCTCGGATCCAAGAAGAGTAACCATCCCTTAGATCCAAATCTCAGCTGGCCACGAGCCAAATATCTCTGCGATGGAACACAATCACGATCACGTTATCCCTATCAGGAACTAGTCATCGGCTGCATGGCAAATCCGGCTGAACGAGGTGGTAATGACCTCTGGGTACCTGTTCCAGTAACTCTTCCGGATTTCACTCAACCTCAGTTCTTTAATGCGATCGGACTGGCAAACTTTACTTCTCCTTATCAAGCAATGGATATCCCTACACCGCAACCCGCACACCGAACTCAAATCCCGTTAACATCGAACGACCAAGCTGCCCAACTGATAGGCGAGCCACGATTAAGAGTAAACGACGACTCCGTGACGATACATGTGAATGGAACGCCCGCGCAAAAAAGTGCAACGATTCGTGTCGCAAATCCAGGAACTCGCATCCTATCGTGGTCTGCAATACCGTCTGACAGCTTCCTAGTCGTAGATCCACCAGCCGGTAGCGCGGTTGGTAACGGAACACCGTGCTCCGCAGCAGGTTGTCCTGACGGCGAATTCACGATCACCATTAATCCGACGCTACTGAGTGCTACAAATGCCTCGGGAACAGTTGTGATCGCATCTCCGAATGCATCAGGCTCAACAGAAATCAAGGTTCATGTATTCGCCGAATTTGAAGTTGCTGCACCCGGAACCAGCCGTTCACCATGAGCATCTCTATATTTGTCGTTGAATATCTATAATCGAGGACGGGATCTCCATGCTCAGAGGCTGGATCAACGCAATCCGCCGTAATCATGGGTTAGAGCACGCTACCGTGACCGTTCTTTTTGAACGCTATGGAGCACAGCGGATCGCCGGGCGAGCAGGAGAGAATGGCTTTTTCATAATCGGTGACGTGGATCTAGAAGTTCTAGACGAATGTGCACGCGAGGCTCTAAATCGAATCCAACAAGGACAGCGCGAGCTCGTCGTCTCTCCATTATGTGGTACGAACATCCTGATAACAGGATTCTTAACCGCCGCTGTCGTCTTAGGGACGGAACATCGCACTGAACGGCAGTCTCGTGGTGATACATTCATCAACGCTGCTACATTTGCGATGCTGGCTACTATTGCTTCACAACCGATTGGAAGCTGGCTGCAGCGTTTTGTCACCACCAGCAGTGATATCGACCGCCTCGAGATTGCCGATACCCGTCAGCTCTTTCCTGGCCTGAAGAAGGTGTTCACGAGAGAAACGTCCGTGAGTAAGTCGTAGCACGTAAGTCCATGACCTCAACTGCGCACAAAGATGGCATCCATCAGAACAATGCCCCCTGCGTTTCTTCTTCAACTTCAGCAAGACAGTCCGGTCCTTCAGTCGTGATCGCATTCACTCGACGAGAGACGGCACGTGCTTGAAGCGTATCCGGCGATGCCGGGTGCAACAGATCACGGAGACGTTCTGCGGACTGTCCGAGAGCGAGCCAATCATCCGCATCGTGATCATTGATAATTGCTGGCATCCGATCGTGTATCCGGCTGATCGGTCCGTTCGCCTGTGTAGTTATGATTGCAAAGGTAGTCGCCGGTAGAGACTGACTGGTGCTTTTCAACTTGGTGAAAAGGCCCGCAAACAACAGCATTCGGTAGTCCGGACGATGAAACCAGAATGGTCGCCGCGAACCTGTCCCTCGCGACCATTCATAGAATCCATCTGCCGGAATCAGACAACGCCCCTTTTGAAACATTTCCTGATAGGTGGAAAGAACCTCTAGTGACTCTGCGCGCGCATTAATCTGTACACCTGTCGTGCTACGGTTCCGATACCGATCGCTGATCAATCCCCACTTTGACCTGGAGAGCTGACGATCCTCGCCTCCACTGATCGAGTGGAGAATCAAATGCTCTTGCGTTGGCGCAATATTCCAGCGTGGCTTCCAAGAAGATTCGATATCAGAAGTGCTCACTTCGAGCGAAGACATAATCAGCTCGAAGTTCTCGATGGTAAGGGTGAAACGACCGCACATGAGAAGCAGTCTACAGTCTCGTTCTCGAGCTCTTCGCTCTAAATACGCATCAATCGTTAATATCTGGAGCAAGCACTAAAACTTTTCAAACTATATTGTTTGGGAAATCGACCTCTGGGGTCGATTTCCTATCTCGAAGACGCGGAGACATTAATGACCAGATGACCACCTCATCGCAAGATTAATAAATAAAGACCATCTGTGATCCGAAAGGAACAACCGTGGCGCCTCGAGCACTTGTAACCGGTTCTTCCGGCTTTGTTGCCGGTCACATCATCCGTCGCCTTACTACACAAGGCTACGAGATTACTGGTCTCGATATCGCTTCGCCCAGGGGCGATTTCAATGGAAATGTGCGAGAAGTCACACTCGACATACGTGATCGTGAACGCGTTAACACATTAATCAAAGAGATCCGTCCTGAGCTCGTGTTTCACATAGCAGCTCAGGCATCAGTTCCTGCCTCAATGCGTGACCCACGCACTGACGTCGAAACTAACGCTTTAGCAACCCTGGAGTTGGCCTTTAATGCTGCCGCAGCAGGCAGTCGGCGCATGATCTTCATATCCACGGGAGGAGCACTTCATGGAGAATTGCCACCTCAGGAATTACCTGCCAAAGAGGCATCACATGTATCCCCGATGTCGGTCTACGGCGCTTCGAAAGCAGCGGCAGAGATCTACCTGGGAGTAGTCACGCAACAAACTGACCTCGAAGTGTCTATCCTACGTCCATCGAATATCTACGGACCGGGTCAGAATCCAAATGCTGAAGCTGGAGTCATAGCGATAGTGACACGCGCGATGCTCCGCGACGAACCTGTCACTCTTTTCGGAGACGGTAACCAACGTCGCGATTACGTATATATCGACGACACTGTTGATGCGATATTACTCGCGGCTGAAGGTCCACCAGATATTTGCAACATTAGTACCGGTATCGAAGTGTCAACAGCACGCGTGTTCGAGACAATCGCCGACCTTACTGGTTATAAGCGGCCAATTTTAATCGCTGAAGCACGACCGGGTGACATCCAGCGGATATCACTTGAACCAACAAAAGCGAAACGCGTTTGGAATTGGCAACCGCAGACATCGTTTGAAGATGGAGTCGCTTTGACAATTGACTGGTTCAGAAAGGAAGAAGCGTCCGAAACTCCCGTGAAGTCTTGATTAGGCTTCTTTTTCGTAATCATTGAAGAATTCATACTCAGATCGATTCGAGCAGTCCGCGACACGAAGCATGTCAGATAGCCAATGGTTAAATGATAATCTCGTCAACAAATTTAGAGTATTTAAGAAGCGATTAAGCCAAGCAAGATATCGATCAATCTCCACTTACGAGAGATAGTCTCAACATTCAGGTACGTTAGAACGCCACACAGCAGCATTGCTGACTACCATGAATGCGTGCCCCCGTAGCTCAGTGGACAGAGCAGCGGACTTCTAATCCGCCGGTCGGAGGTTCGAATCCTTCCGGGGGTGCCACTTAATTAGAGGCTTCTCTAATCCTTGGGTTTGGTGGAATTGTTGACTTGGACTCGCACGATCGGGATGTCCATTTTAAAACTTTGCTCCTGAGGAATGAGACAAGCATCAGTTGTACATGCCTGATATTTAACTGACACGTCGAGCTCGACAGACGTGTCCGGTGGTGGACGTGTTGCCTCGGCGTGCGCGATGAGTTGACGCACAACCCCAGCACTAGGCTCCTCTAGGTCACTAGCTAGGAAATGTGACCGACGCAAAAGATGTTCGAAGTCTTCTTGCACGTAGTACACGGGGACCGCAATTTCTAGTGCGCCATCAAAGACTTGAAATGATTCATCGAGGCCGGTGACTTCAAAAGGGCGAGTTTCCGGGTACCGCGCTGGTCCGACCTCAACGGATTCCGGACCAGTGACAGTGACTGTCGTCGCTATATAGCCATCGGGTACTGGCGATCCGTAGAGATGAAGACCATCAGCCAGATCGATTTCTACATAAAGAAGCGATGCTTCCATGTACGTCATTGATTTAGACCCCAGCGTAGCTCGGATGTTCACGCCCTTTCCGCTAGATTCAGCTGAAGGATTGTCATGCACTTCGAAGTCCACACCAAAGCCACTTCGAAGCACAGTCTCAGCTGATGGCCGGGTGCGATAGTGCCGATAAAAGAGCTTCTCGATCACACGGCCATCTGTACCAATGAGATATGACCCCGGATACGGAATACCGTAGAACGACGAGCCAAGGTTCGCCTCGACCTTTTCCGTGTTGAAGGGAGTAACCTTCAAAATCGTCTGCTCCGATGCAGCAAGCCCGGGCCCAACTGATTTCTCGGGTACAGCCTGTACGTTTAGAATCCCCGTCGCTTCTATCGCGTCGCTATTTACATCTGAAAGGAGGGAATAAGTGATTCCGAACTTTTCTGCAAAATCGGCTTGCGCTTCGACAGAGTCATAAGAGATCGCAAAGACAGAAATACCGGCTTGTTCGAACTTATCCAGATTTTCTTGCAGCTGCACGAGCTGCGACCGACAGAATGGTCACCAAACTAATGAGCGATGGAACACCACTAAGGCTCGGCGATCTCCACGAGTCTCCTCGATATTGACAAGCGTGCCAGTTTGATCTGGAAGAGTGATATCGGGCATGCGTTCGCCGACGTCGGGACCTGTTGGGTGGTCTACTTCTTCTGCAGTTTGAGCTCCAAGGACGTCAAGTTGGTTGTTCCTGTTAAACATAATCACTGTCTCTCTTTATCATCAGCGATCGGAAAGGGCGATCGAATCTCTACCTTACGATAGCAAAGCATCGCACGGCGAAAGTAGGTGGCATTCAACTAATCGCGTAGGAATATTTATTCAACTCGTGAACCAAGTGACCGCGATTTATATCTCCATTACATAGTGTTATCGATCGAATCGGGTGACATGAAACACATTCGCAGATAACTTTTTCCCTGATCTTGTCGAAACCTAAGGAGCTCTTAATGGTCGTACAACTCCCTGAGCATATCGATCCACTTCGACTCGCTGTTCGAGATTTCGCTACCCGGGAACTGCGACCTCGAGTAGATGAGATGGAGGAGGCCGGTGCAATCGACCGCAGCTTAATCGACAAAATCGGACAACTCGGATATTTCGGGGCTCCGTTCGAAGAACGTTGGGGCGGATCAGCGATGGGCGAGATTGGCTTCACTATCGTTCAGGAAGAGATCGCCCGAGCGCATGCCTCAACAGCTGTACTCGTTGCCGCATCTTCGGGGCTCGCCGCACGCATGATCGCGGTTGCAGGAAGCGACGAACAAAAGAAACGCTTCCTGACCCCGATGGCACAGGGAAAAGGAGTGGGCGCTTTCTGCCTCACCGAAGCTGGTGCTGGTAGTGATGTTCCAGCAATGGCCACTGCTGCACTTGCTGACGGGGATAACTTCGTCATCAATGGACAGAAGAACTTTATCTCCAACGGCCAGCTCGCTGAATATTTTGTCACGTTCGCGAAAACCGATCCTGCGCAACGCGGCCGAGGCATCTCGTTATTCGTAATTGACGCTGGCACTCCAGGCTTAGAGATAGTCCGTCTCGAAGATAAGATGGGTATCCGTGCTTCGGACACTGCCGAAATTGTGTATGACAACGTTCGCATCGACCGTGACCGACTGATTGGTGACGAAAACACTGGACTCCAACATGCTCTTAGCACACTGAATCAATCACGCATTGGAATAGCTGCGATATCACTGGGAATGGCGAAGGAAGCAGTGAAATTAGCATGGGAATATGCCCATCAACGAGAACTTTTCGGAGGCACACTGGGCGACCAGCAAGTGGCACAACACACTCTCGCTGATATGCAAATCTCTCTCTACACAGCAGAGTCGATTACATACCGAACCGCTCTCATGTCTGACGCTGGAGAGAACATCGAGTCAGAAGCATCAATCTGTAAGACCTTCGTGACGGAAGCTGCCGAAGAGACAATCGACCGATCACTTCAAATGCATGGAGGCATCGGCTACATACGCGGATCAGCAATCGAACGAATCTACCGTGACCATCGAGTACAACGCATATACGAAGGCGCTAATGAAGTACAGCGCAACAACATATATCGCGTAATGCGTCGTCTCTACGGGTAGGTGATCCGGTGTCGCCCCTACCCCCTTTCAGAGGGGATGACAGACTCCAATCATGAGGAAGTGCGAAGTTGTGCTGACGTTCCTGTTGGTCGCTTCGGGGTGTGGTGGGAGTTCAGACACAGCGACACCTAAAGTCTTGCAAGCGTTACCGAAAATTAAGATCCATCCACCGGTGATCAATTCCTGCATCAAGAAACACCTCGCCTCGCGCTATATAGCCGAGACGCTCGTAGAACGGTACAGCATGAAGCTGTGCCGCAAGCGTGGTTCCGGGGCGACCGAGACTTCGTGCTTCATCATGTAACGCTGTCATGAGTGCACGCCCAACTCCAGTACCACGATGTTCCGCGAGCACTGCGACTCGACCGATGTGTGCAAGTTCAGAGGGTGGCTCATCGATCAGTAATCGACCAGTAGCAATCGGCTCAGAATCGAGCCATGCCAGCACATGGATACAGTCTTTAACGACAGCCGGCACAGCATCGAAACGATCGATTTCCTCAGCTTCAGGGACATCCTGCTCGTCGATGAAAACCAGGCGCCTGATCTTAAGGGCGAGAGTCAACTCACGATTGTTCTCGATCTTCGAGACCATTAGTTCAGCCATGCCGACCTACAATCACTCGGTGAGGTAATCGACTAGACATCCGCACAACCGGAACAATACATCGATCCTCGTCATCCAAGTCACCACACAGCAGTGTGAGTCTGGTATATCTTACTTAAACGCTGAAGCTATATCTCGTTGGAATTGGTCCGCTGTTTCTTTCGCACGATCCGCGTTCCGATCGGCTCGCAATCGAAAAATCGGCACAACCAACTCATCAACACCAGCTTCTGCGTATTCCTGTATCAATGCCTGAATCTCCGAGACCGATCCGGAAAGCGAACGCGGATTCTTCTCACGTATCCGTTCAGCGTCCGCTGGATCATCAGTGATGTGAATCATGGCATTGGCTGACTTACGAATTAGATCCGGATCGCGTCCTAGATCTTCGCAGTGTCGTTCTAACACGCTGATCTTGTGCCGCAATATCTCGGGATCTCCCCAGACATTCCATTCATCCGCATACTGAGCAGCTATCCGCATGGTCACTTTCTCACCACCACCACCGATTAACAACGGCGGTCCGTAAGGTTGAAGCGGTTTCGGTGCTAGTGGAGCGTCGGTAATTTGGTAGAACTTGCCACTGAAATCCGTTCGCTCGTTGGTAAACAAACTTCGGATGACTTGTACAGCCTCCTCGAGCCGCCGCAAACGGCTACCAACTGTATAAAACGGTATACCGTAAGCTTCGTGCTCGTTTTGCTGCCAGGCTGAGCCAATCCCAAGCACTAGTCTGCCATCACTAATCACATCGACTTGTGCTGCCATTTTGGCAAGCACTGCTGGGTGCCTATATGTATTACCAGTGACCATGGTACCCAAACGAATACGCGGGATTCTGGCAGCCAGCGCTGATAGAGCAGTCCAAGCTTCTCCGGTCGGCCCACTATTATCTTCTTGGTTCGGCATAAAGTGATCGGCTAACCACAAACCATCCCAACCACTCTGTTCCACATGGTCAGCAAAGTTTAGTAGCGGTTCCCATACGCCTGGATGATTTGGCCAAACGCTGAATTGCATCTGAAATCCTATCCCTTAGTGACAAAAGTTCCCTGAAATTAGATGCTTGCTTCCACCGTCGAATGCTGCTCTATAAATCGAAGCACTCGATTCCAAGCATCCGTCGATTCGCCGGCATATTCCTCGAATCCACGATCAAAGAATGAGTGTGGAGCACCGTCGTAGGTGTAAATCTCATGAGGATGCTCAACTGCTTCCAACGCCATTTCAAACTTCTCAACCTCAGCCCGCGGAATGTTTTGATCCGCTCCTGCCATCAAGCCAAGAATTGGAGCCTCGAATTGAGAAATGAGATCGATAGTCGCTGGTGCACCCGGTGGAGGCCCTTCCCGCGTCGGATGCCCATAGAAACCTATAGCACCTGATAAACCATGACTATTCGCTGATTGTGCCCACGAGGAGCTACCGCCGTAACAAAATCCCACAGTGAAAACTTTGCGTTCCTCGTCATCAGATGCCAATCGCAAATAATTCACACAGGCTCCAACGTCCGCTTTGACACCATCGAATGTGGTTTGGAATATCGGTTCTTTCCATTCGAAATCTGCGTCGCGCTTTTCAGCACCATTGGTGCGGCCGAAGTAGTCCATAGCTATCGAGTCGTACCCATATTCAGCAAAACGCATTGCCAATTCTTCGTAGAACGGGAACAAGCCTCGGACATCGGGCATAACGACTAGTGCTGGTCCGAGCGGCATTTCTGCCCGAGCAACAAAAGCAGCAAAGGAATTCCCATCGCTTGCTGTAATCGTCACGTCCTCGGTGTCAATTGCTGCACCCGCAATCGGTACAATTGGTGGTTTCGATTGATATGAAAAGCACATCAAGAGCTCCTGCCTTCAGTGGTTTGCGAACAAGATGAAGCCAGATAAAGTTTCACCACTGCTCAATAAACGTAACCTGTACTAGTCGAAGAGCACGATACTACACCGCGAAGAAGCATCGAAGATTAGGTAGCGAACAGATAACCGATGGTTACCTCACAAGCACTCCAGTAGGAACGAAGTCTAGTAGTTAGAAGTATCCATGTGAGGTAGCTCGCCAGTAGCGGTGTAGACCACTCTCTCAGCAATGTTGGTAGCTCGATCAGCAATTCGTTCGAGGTTGTGTGCGACCCACAACAAGTGAGTAGCCGGCTCGATCGCACTTGGGTTAGCTACCATCACCTGAATAAGATCGTGGTAGACAGTTGAATAAAGATCATCGACTTCATTGTCAGCACGACTCACGGCATAGGCGCTATCGACATCCTTGTTGATGAACGCTTGTACCGAATCATTCATCATCTTACGTGCCTTCTCGGCCATCTTAGGAATATCAACCAGAGGCTTAATGAGGGGTTCGCCTTGCATCATCACTACGATTTTGGCAATACCTTCCGCATGGTCGCCCATACGCTCCAACTCGGAAGCAATTGCAGTCACTGACACGACGAGACGAAGATCACCGGCAAGCGGTCCTTGCTGCGCGAGCAAGACAACACATTGGTTCTGAAGTCCGTACGCAGCCTCGTCTATTAAGTTGTCTTCCGCAATCACAACGTGTGCGAGTGCTTCATCGCGGTTGATCAGTGAGTCAAGCGATTGCTGGATAGCTCGATCCACCATCGTAGTGATGCCGAGCTGGGCTTCCTGAAGTTCGGCGAGCTGTTGATGGAATCGCTCGCGAAGTTCGCCGTGTGACTGTGGTTCTGGGGTGACCATAGGACCAATACCTTACTATCTAACCTCAGTCACTCTCCACTAATGTTGCTATATCACCTTGGGAAAAGTGAATCGACGCAGTGCTTAGTGATCGATACCTGAGGCAGTTTCAGGCCTCGTTGAACGGATGAGCCAATCATAGAGTCCCCCACCGACTAGGCCACCAAGAAGCGGTCCCGCGATATACACCCAGAATCCATCGCGTGGCCCAGGGATTGCCACCGAATCCCAACCTGCGAGGAATGCGACGATCCTAGGCCCTAAATCACGCGCTGGATTCCAGCCACCCTGAGTGACTGGAGCAAAAAGACTTATCAGCGCAGCAACAGTGAAACCGATAAAAAATGGCGCCATCGAGCTTGCGGGTTTTCCTAGATTTCGAGGATCAACAAGGGCAAATATCACAAATACCAGTACGCCAGTGCCAAAAGCCTCGACGGACACAGCCATCGCAGGAGAAACCAACTCAAACGCGTCTGAGCCTGTCCCAAAAAGCGCTGGGTTGGGGAAATATTCCCCGAAGACCATAGCGGACGCCTGACTACCCTTCTCGCCGCGAACCAAGCCGTGTTCCGATTCGAATCGTTCGATGAATGGATTGAAAATCGCGAGCACCACAGCACCAGCCAAAATTGCACCTAGCAACTGAGAGCCCCAGTAGGGGAGTAACTGCCGGCGCGGAAATTCCTGAGGGCGCAAGATTGAAAAAGCTAATGTCACCGCTGGATTGAGATGGGCGCCGGAAACATTCCGGGTGACAAAGATCGCTAGTGAGACACCGAAGCCCCACACGACGGCTACTTGCCATAGTCCGACCTGGGCTCCAGTCAAAACCGCAGCGGCCACAGATCCTGTGCCAAATAGCACCAGAATGAAAGTACCAACTAACTCAGCCAGATATGCACGCATCTAATTTCTTCCTGAATCGTGAATGATAATGTCGAGGACGTACCGAACGATGCCCACTACTTACCACCTAGGTCTCCCATATAAGAGGATTCTCAGATACCGCAATCACCTCTGAGACAATTCCGAAACACAAGCAAAACAATGCCTGCAAATATCAGATTTTTCTACTTGCCTCTATCTCACAATCCTTCATCATGAATTGTGATTGTAGACACAAAGTTGAAAGAGGAAATACCTAATCAGACGAGACCCTTAATCTCGAAACACATGTGTTGTGCTAATCATTACACTTGAAATCAGAACAACCATGTCTAACCTGAACCACTGAACAAGAAACATAGAAAGTCAGAGAGAATCATCAATTTTTTTCGAATTACACGACGTGAAAGAACTCAACACAACGGTCCCGATTCAATACACTCCCCCACGCGTCACAGACATACAAAAGCAATTACGCTTCTCGGTACAACATCCATCCTTGCGGCGGCCTTGTTCCTGACTTCATGCGGTGGAAACGACAATAATGTTTCAACCAGTAGTAGTGCAGCCAGTAGCGGAACCATCACTATCGATGGATCCAGCACAGTCTTCCCAATCACCGAAGCAGTCGCTGAGGAGTACCGTTCAATCAATCCAAACACACGTGTGGTGGTTGGCGTATCCGGAACAGGTGGTGGATTGAAGAAATTCTGTGCTGGTGACACAGATATCTCAAACGCCTCACGCCCGATCAAGCCCGAAGAAGCTAAACTTTGTGCCGATGCAGGAATCGCATTCACCGAAATACTAGTAGGTCTTGATGGTCTAGCAATCGTCACTAGCTCATCGAACGATTTCTTATCAGATGGAATCACCCGCGAGCAACTGAAGATGATTTTCGAGCCAGAAGCAGAAGGAAAGATTACTCGATGGAATCAAGTCAACGCAGCGTGGCCTGACTCGGAAATCGAGATTTTCGCACCTGACACTGACTCTGGAACATTCGACTTCTTCACAGACGAAATAAACGGTCACGAAGGATTGTCTCGTGCGGACTACACTGCCTCATCCGATGACAATGTTCTCGTGATCGGTATCTCTGGAGGAAAATCCACCATCGGCTACTTCGGATACGCCTATTACACTGAGAATGCTGATCGTCTGAAATTGCTTGCGGTAGACGGCGTACTGCCGAACGACGGAACCGTCTCAGATGGCAGCTACTCGTTGGCACGCCCATTGTTCATCTACGCTAGAAACTCAGCGTTGATTGAAAAGGACTATGTCCAAGACTTCATTCGGTACCACTTAAGCGACGATACCGATTATCTGATTAGTGAAGCCGGTTACACAGCTCCGTCGTCCGAGCAACGAGCCGAAGCACGGCATGCGTTCGAGGACGCACTCGGGGGGCATTCGCATTGATTGCTAAACCTGTACCTATTCGACAGAACTCAACCCCCGGTACTGGGAACTAAAGGTGAGTACCACTGCGGTTGTCAATCCAGGCAGACCGCAGCGGTTTGGACACCGACGCAGTCAGCAATTCACTGAGCGAGTGATCGCCGCTGTACTCTTCGGATGCGCAGCGGTAACCGTACTCACCACTGTTGGAATCGTCGTAATCCTGTTCAGTGAAGGCTTAAGTTTTTTCCGTGAAATCCACCCGGTCGATTTCCTGACGGGTACGCGCTGGACGCCAGCTTCCGGAAATTTCGGTGTGCTTCCACTGATCCTTGGGACATTGATGATTGCAGTGGGAGCGTCTTTTATTTCGATACCTGTAGGCACACTCAGTGCAATCTTTCTCGCTGAATACGCCTCACCAAAAGTACGCAGCATTATCAAACCTATTCTTGAGGTCTTGGCTGGCATACCAACTATTGTCTACGGATTCTTCGCACTTACCTTTATTACTCCATTGCTGCGTGACAGCTGGCTTCCAGATGTCGGGATCTTCAATGCATTATCAGCAATGATCGTTGTTGGAATCATGACCGTACCGATGGTCTCATCGATCTCGGATGATTCTCTCCGTGCAGTGCCCGAATCCCTTCGCGAAGCCGCGTATGGGGTTGGTGCCACCAAGTTCGAGGTTATTACCCGAGTCACCTTCCCATCAGCACTCAGCGGGATCGTTGCGTCGTACATTCTTGCTATCTCACGCGCAGTCGGTGAAACGATGGCGGTCACCGTAGCCGCTGGAGCAACTCCACACTTAACACTCAATCCACTAGAGAGTGTTCAGACAATGACTGCTTACATTGTCCAAGTGACGCAGGGTGAAGCTCCTCATGGCACTATCGAATTCCGCACAATCTTCGCAATCGCAATGACGTTGTTCGCGATGACAATGATTATGAACCTGCTCAGTGCACGAATCGTCTCCAAGTTTCGGGAACGGTACGAATGAGTAGTCCAGAACAACCGACAAAACGAATCACTTCATCTCAGTTCCGAGTGCGATTACGTGCTCGACATTTAACAGGCACACTCTTTGTTGCACTCGCGATGATCGGTACGACGATCGGTGTCGTCCTCCTTGCAGTCCTACTCTTTGAAGTTGCACGCGACGGCGTACGTTTTCTCTCATTAGACTTTCTAAACTCTTTCCCGTCTCGTAAACCAGAATTAGCGGGCTTCAAATCAGCTCTGTGGGGGAGCATCTGGCTCATCACTTTCACCGCGCTCTGGGCATTCCCCCTCGGAGTCGGAGCAGCAATTTACCTAGAGGAATACGCTTCGAAAAATCGCGTGACTTCACTTATTCAAATTAACGTTTCGAATCTTGCCAGTGTCCCCTCAATCGTATTCGGGTTGCTCGGGCTACAACTATTCGTCCGAGGAACGGTCGGAATCGGACCAGACTTCGGAGGATTCGGACGTTCAGTACTGGCTGGCTCTCTGACGTTAGCGCTACTGATACTTCCCGTAGTGATCGTCGCCGCACAGGAAGCTATCAAGGCTGTTCCTTCATCGACCCGAGAGGCGTCCTACGGACTTGGCGCGACGCGTTGGCAGACCATCCAACACCATGTACTTCCTCAAGCCTTACCAGGGATCATGACTGGAACAATTCTCGCAATCGCTCGAGCGATTGGTGAAACCGCACCGTTGATCGTCCTCGGCGCCTTTACCTTCGTCGCTTTCACGCCATCCGGCGTTCTCGATTCATTCACAGCGATGCCAATTCAAATTTACAGCTGGACTTCACGCCCACAAGCTGATTTCCAAGATCTCGCTGCGAGCGGGATTCTCGTACTGCTATTCGTCTTACTCACGATGAACACGATCGCCGTGTTCTTAAGACATCGCTTCGGGCATTTGACCAAAAACTAGAGGTACAATTGTGACTCAACTTCAACAAACTTACCCAGATCCTTTATCGGTCAATGAGGTACCGATTCAGCAGCACTTCAATAAAGGTGAAGTTACCGAATCTTCAACGCCGAGAGAGCCTAATCTTAGACCACGTATGAAATCAGACAGACCATCTAAAGAGACCGATGAGATTAAGGATCCAGCCGTCCGCATTCAGGATCTCAGCGTTTGGTATGGATCAAAGCAAGCAGTCGGAAACGTTAGTCTTGATATCGCACGAAACCAAATTACCGCATTAATTGGTCCTTCCGGGTGCGGCAAGAGCACATTACTACGCTGCATCAATCGAATGAACGAACTTATTTCTGGCGTCAGAATAGAAGGTCAGATCGAGATTGATGGAGAGCCTCTCTATATCGACGGTGTCGACCCAGTCGAGGTCCGACGAGTCATCGGAATGGTATTCCAGCGACCTAATCCATTTGCAAAATCAATCTACGATAACGTTGCTTTTGGAGCTCGAATCAACGGCTATCAGGGCGACATGGACGAACTCGTTCGTCAGTCACTCGAACAGGCCGCACTTTGGGATGAAGTCAAAGACGATTTAAAAGGGTCTGGCCTAGCACTTTCCGGAGGCCAGCAACAACGGCTATGTATCGCTAGAGCAATCGCCGTTCAACCAGAAGTGATACTGATGGACGAGCCTTGCTCGGCACTTGATCCTATCGCGACACAACGCATCGAGGATTTAATGCAGGAGCTGGCTACTAGCTACACAATCGTGATTGTCACTCACAATATGCAACAGGCAGCGAGAGTATCGAACCGCACTGCATTCATGCTCGCACAAGAAGACCTTGTTGGAAGGCTCGTCGAATACGGTCAGACAGAACAATTGTTTACAAGCCCAAGCAACAAGCGTACCGAGGATTACATCACGGGGCGCTTCGGTTAGCGCACCTCTTGTCTCAATACGTCTTCGTTTAAGAAAACCCAAACCTCAGACACTATTTTCTCAACTCAACAGACGCCGTTTCGTTTGCCACAACAACAGGTTGACGCCAGTTAGTGAAGGTCGCCGGATCAATCGCAATCAGACGATTCCAAGTGTTCGAATTTTTCGATCTTGTCCAGACCTCGTGCCCAGCAGCTTCTACAAGAACGGCACTTGCAGCGATGTCCCAAACATACGGGTCAGGATTGCGAGCACCTGCGAGCACACCGGCCGCGACCAAAGCTCCTTCTAGGGCTGTGGAACCTAGTGACCGATAGTCCCATTCAGGAGCACGCCGTTCGCTGCCCATTGGTGTAGCAGCAACCCCACGAAGACGGCCAGAAGAGATTTTCCTAGTTTTTGTGAGCAATTCGCCATCAAAATGTAGCGCGCCACTTCGATGGGCGTGGTAGACGCCGGCACGGCCAAGATGCGTAGCCACACCCCAAATTGCCCCCGCAACTGGTATCGCACCCTCAAAAATACCGATCGAACAAGAATAGAACGGTATACCGTTCACAAAATTCTGCGTTCCATCTATCGGGTCTACTGCCCATGTGAACCGCGAACCCTGCTGAAACTGATCGACCGTCTCTTCACCAAGGAAGGCGTGATCAGGATAACTAGTTGAAACTCGCTCACGAATCAGCTCTTCTACCGCGTGATCAACATTGGAGACCGGGTTAATCGGTGATCGTTTCCCACTGGGTAAATCCTTGTACGTAACAGTGATCCCATCTTGCAAAGCATGCAAAATCGTACGACCTGCCTCGACCGCGATCCTGTACGCATTTTGCTCTAGTTCAGCAGCGAATAACGCATCGAAATGGTTCTGATGATCTGTAGTCATAGACAACGTCCACTTCGTCTATGTTCAAACTGTCATTAGCAAGAACACGCTAATGAGTCCGAGCAGAACTGGATTCTTCCACGATGCTCAAAAGCTCTCCGATAAGTCCGACCAAATCGAAGTCCGACGGTGTGAACACTCGTTTAATACCCATCGACTCGAGTGTCGGTATATCCTCTCGCGGAATAATTCCACCGAAGACCACCCCTATCTCTTTTGACACTCCGAATGTATCGACCGCTGCCATCAACTGCTGGGCGAGTTCGAGATGAGAACCACTCAGAATTGATATGCCAATCAGGTGCGCTGACTCATCCACTGCAGATTGCACGATCTCCTCTGGGGTGAGACGGATACCCGAATAGATCACCTCAAAACCCGCATCACGAGCAGCGACCGCTATTACTTCCGCACCGTTCGAATGTCCATCAAGTCCCGGTTTGCCAACGACGATCCGGGGGCGACGGCCGGTCCTTGAGGTGAAATCATTCGAACGCTCTCGCAACTTATCCATCTGATCAGCTGAAAGACTAAAGTGCTGGTCTGCTATACCAGTCGGTGGCCGGTACTCCCCGAAGGCACGACGAAGTGTGTCAGACCACTCGCCTGTAGTAACACGCGCTAGCGCACAGTTAATCGAAGCATCCATTAAATTCGTTCCAAGTTCGGCAGCGTCACTGAGAGCGTTAAGGGCCGATTCAACTGCCTGTTCGTCACGGTTTTGCTTCGTTTCCTTCAAACGATCCGTCGTCCAGCGAACTTCATCCGGATCGATTCGGAAGATGCCACCTTCCTCATCACCCACCAGTGGCGACTCGATGGCATCAGTCCACTGATTGACACCGACAACAATTTTCTCTCCGGAGTTAACGTCGCTAACACGCTCTGCCATCGAGGCAACAAGCGCCGATTTCATATATCCAGACTCGACAGCGCTGCGGATCCCTCCACCGTCGAGAATGCGCTCGATTTCAGTGCGAGTCTGAGCCTTCAATGAGTTAACTTTGGATTCAATCACCGGAGAGCCATCAAAAATATCGGGATACTCAAGTAGATCACTCTCATAAGCAAGTATCTGCTGAAGTCGTAGCATCCACTGCTGATCCCAAGGTCGTGGAAGACTCAGAGCTTCGTTCCAAGCAGGGAGCTGTAGCGCACGGCAACGTGCATTACGGCTCAGCGTAACTCCAAGCGTCTCGAGCAAAATACGCCAGGCATTGTTCTCTGGTTGCTGCTCAGTGAGGCCAAGTGAGTTGACCTGAACTCCGTAGCGAAAGCGCCGAAATCGCGGATTTTCGACGTTGTAACGATCACTAGCAATCTCATCCCAGAGTTCTGTGAAAGCTCTCATCTTCGACATCTCTTCAACAAATCGAATACCGGAATTAACGAAAAAACTGATGCGACCAACTACGGCCTCGAAGCGCTCACCGGTGATAATGCCACGCTCACGGATTTCATCGAGAATGCCAATCGCATTCGCAAGTGAGAAAGCGAGCTCTTGAGCGGGCGTCGCACCTGCTTCCTGGAGGTGATAACTACAAATGTTGGATGGATTCCATCGTGGAATCTCATCAAGGCAATATTCATACATCTCAGCAATAAGGCGGATACTCGCAGCAGGCGGGAAGATGTAGGTCCCACGCGCTAGATATTCTTTGACGATGTCGTTCTGCGTTGTTCCTTGAAGTTTTGAAACGTCCTCACCACGTTCTTTGGCCAAGGCCACATAGAGCGCGAGCATCCACATTGCTGTCGCATTGATTGTCATAGAGGTATTCATCTGCTCAATAGGAATCCCATCAAATAAGACATGGAAATCATCCAAGCTATTGATCGGTACCCCTACCTTGCCTACCTCGGGGCGGGCAAGCAGATGGTCTGAGGAATAACCAGTTTGCGTGGGAAGATCGAAGGCAATCGAGAGCCCAACTTGACCGGCCGCTAGGTTAGAACGGTAGAGCTCGTTCGATGCGCGAGCACTCGTATGACCAGCATATGTTCGAAAGATCCAGGGTCGGTCTCTCGTCGCAGAGCCCTCATCATCATAGATAACGTGGTTCTGACGACCGTCGGTGGTTGTACTGTCACTCATTCCGCCGCCCTTCTCGAGGCCATAACGCGCCCACGATGATCACATAATGCCGTTGACCGCGCCATGTCTCGTATCGATCCAATCTATGCGAACCAACTTCTAGACCACACGCTGCTCGGTTACAGATACACTTTCCTCGCGCCTGCCATAAAGGCGAACATCTTAAACGCATGCATCGATACCAACTCGTCACTCAGTTGATGAAAACAAGAAAGAAGCAACAACGATGAGGGAACCATTCGACGGTATAAAGGTTATCGAGGTAGCCCGAGCTCTGCAGGGACCAATCGCTAGTCAATACCTTGCCGACATGGGAGCTGACGTGATCAAAGTCGAAGGTGCACTCGGGGACCCAAATCGCCTAGTCAGCAGTATGGATAGATTAGCTGAAGGAGGTTTCGGCACACAGTTTATAAGTGCAAACCGTGGCAAACGGTCGCTATGGCTAGACCTTCGCTCAGAATCCTCTTTGGAAATCGTACGTCGACTTATCGACAACGCCGATGTCTTTGTAAGCAATTACATGGAACGGTCACTTATTGAGATGGGCCTGGGTTATGACCAGCTTAGAGATCGAAACGAAAACCTAATCTATGGGTTAGTCAATGGTTACGGACCTCAAGGGCCAGATGCAGACAAACGAATGCTGGATGGTTCGGCTGGCGCCAGAGGGGGCTTCTACAGTGTGAACGGACCTAGCGATGGTCCGCCAGTGATGCCAGGAACAACGTTCGCCGACCTCGCTGGGGCAATGCAGTTCGCACTGGGTATTACCACTGCACTCGCAGCTCGGGCGCGTCACGGAGGTGGCCAACGAGTCGATGTGTCAGCGCTTGGCGCTCAACTCTTCCTACAGAAGTGGGAATTGGACACTGTGTCATTAACCGCCAAGCCTCTTACTCGCGAAGGTAGTCATATGGCCAGTGTCGCAGGCACTTATGGTCTATACGAGACATCCGATGGCGCGATTATGATCGCGTTCATGCAGGATGAATCCACCTGGGCTGCGTTCTGTATGTTTGCGGGACTGGACGAACTCATTCTCGACGAACGGTTCGACTCAGCAGCGAAACGAGCCGTAACTAGATTAACTGGCGAGGATTCTGAACGCGCACGTAGTGAAACAGCGAATGAAATCAGACCTTATCTGGAAAAAGCGTTCAAAGGAAAAACGACTGCTGAATGGGCCGAATTCCTTCAAGGACGACCGGAGGTCGTCTGGGATGTAGTTCAAGATTACGACCAAGTGCTATCTGATCCACAAGTACTGGCAAACGATTACATCATCGAACAAGAGATTCCAACCTTTGGTAAACACCGTCTGATCGGAAACTTGGTGCATATTAATGGCACGACTGGCCCGACAAAATCGCCACCACCATCACTGGGACAACACAACGAGGAAATCCTGAGCTCGCTTGGTTTCGAACCGATCGAGATACAACAAATCACGGCCGACGCTCGTGCAGCATTGGTTAAGCGTCTGGGTATAGATGATGTATAGCACCAGCGGAAAAGAATTCAAGGAAGGAACGCTATGAAACGTCTAGATGGACTGAGTGCTGTCGTAACAGGTGGAGGACGTGGAATCGGTCGCGCGATAGCACTCGACCTCGCGCGTGAAGGTGCCAACATTACGATCTCTTCAAGAACAGGCAGCCAACTCGACGAAGTAGTTGGGGAGATCGAAGCAACCGGTAGTACTGCCCTAGCAGTAGAGGCCAATGCCCTGATGAAAGACGAAGCGATCAGTGTCGTATCTTCTGCCACAACCACTTTCGGAAAAGTTGACATCCTCGTTAACAATGTCGGAGGTGGTACAAGCCAAAGAGGCCCAGAAGACCATGATCCGTACACTCACGACGACGACGTGTTTGTGAACGATCTGATGCTCAATCTAGTAACCCACTACTGGACAACAAAGGCCGCTCTACCAGGGATGCGAGATCGTAGCTTCGGAAGAATTATCAACATCGGATCTGGATACGCGAAGCGCAGCGGCGGAACACTGGTCTACTCTGCTGCGAAACATGGGCTCATCGGCTACACTCGGGCGCTTGCAGCTCAAGTTGCCCTTCATGGGATCACCGTTAATTGCCTCTGCCCGGGATGGACCAACACCCAGCTCATTGGCATCGAACGCCGTGCAGAACGTTTCGACACTGACGTCAGCGGTGCCAAGGCTCTTCTGGCAGAAGACAACTTGCTAGATCGCATCCTTGAACCGGAAGAGTTGGGACCAATGGCAGTGTTACTTGCAGCACCGGAATCTGCAGGTATCACCGGCCAGGTGATCAGTGTAGATGGTGGATTCAAAGTTTAGACACATCGGATATCTTAGAAATAATGAGCCTCTAAGCACTTTCGTATTGCATGAAGATCATGAGCGAATCAAAACAAGCATTCGAAGACGATGACATCCGCGAGTTCACGTATGACGATTCAATTGCGGGAAAGTATGCCGAGGCTGACGGAGGCAGTCACGTACCTGGCACAAACTTCGCCGCCCGACAATCGTTCGCCGGTAGACTCACAGGCCGCCGCATGACACAAGGAAACCCACCCTGGCGATTTCTCGAAATCGGAGAATTCACCGAAAAACCTGAAGGCTTTACCCACGAGATGGTGTGGTGCCATGAGGACGATGTTTACATCGACACGGCATAGATGGGCTGTCAACAAAATCAGTACGTAAGGCTTTGAATATGAATATTCTTGTCTGCGCCAAGCAAGTACTGGATCCCGAAGGCGTAAACAGTTACGCACTCTGGGGCCGACTCTCCGTCGATGAGAGCGGACGTAACTTCGATACAGGTGGGACGATTCCTCACATCGTAAACGCATACGACGAACAGGCGTTAGAAGCCGCACTTCGTATCCGCGACACTGGCGTCGATTGCTCAATTACCGTCGCGACTGTGGGAGCAAAAGATGCAAAAACAATGCTCCGCCGAGGTGTTGCTATGGGAGCTGATCATGCAATCGAGGTGAGCAGCAATGAGTCTGGTACGGACGGTTTCCAAACCGCGATGATAATAGCGAACCTCGTCCGAGAGTTACGAAATATCGATCTCGTGATCTGTGGGCGGCAGGGTTCCGACTTCGACCAGGGAACCGTACCTGCAGCGCTAGCAGAGCATCTTGATTGGCCATACGTGACAATGGCATCGAATGTATCGATCGAAGGAGATGCTCTGCGGGTGACGCGGGTAACACCTCGCGGTGAAGAAATCGTCGAAACAAAGACATCGACCGTAGTGGCCGTCAGTAACGAGATCGGGCAAACACGGTACCCGAGTAGCCGACTGATGATGGCTGCCAGACGCATGGAACATCAGGTAATGGATGTTAGCGAACTACTATCCGAACAATTCGAAGGTGGGGTGGAACTAATCAAACTGTTTGTTCCGGAGTTACAAGGACAATGTGTCGTCTTAGATGGTGACTCACCGGAAGCAAAAGCGGCCTTACTTCTGAATCATCTGGCAGAAGCAGGAGTATTAGATGGCTAGCGGAGTGTTGCTCTTGGTTACGCGTCCACCATCGAAAGGGCTTGGAAAAGCTGCGCGGGAAGGGTTCGCTGTTGCCGCAAAACTTGCGGCTGAGCTCGATGAAGAACTGTCGTGTGCCGTCGTTGGCGAACACATTGATGCCGCGGCGAACGAGGCAGCAGAACGTGGTGCAGTATCGCTGCTCTTGCTCTCTAATAGCGCTCTTTCCGCACCCGGTGACACGCTAACGGCGGCAGTAACAGAAGCAGTTCGTACCACTGACCCGCGAGTTGTAATCGTACCTAGAGGACCAGATGCCCTTGAACTAGCTCCACGAATAGCGATACGCCTCGGGGGAAGCTCAGTTACAGGGGTGACTGAGGTTCGTGCCAACAGCGGTGAAATCGAAGTAGTAGCCGCGGTGTTCGGCGGTGCGGCACGAGCGGTCTATCGATTCACGGCAAACGGGCCGGCTGTGATCGGTATGGCACCTGTGTTATTGGAACCACCAGAACGCTCTGCAAGTCGCGATACCAGAAAATTCATAATCGACATACCAGTAATTGAGGAACGTGTGGTGATAATCGAACCTGCGCTCGACGTTGAAACCTCACGCATCGAAGATGCCCGAGTCGTCGTTTCTGGTGGACGTGGGTTAGGAGAATCGGAGAACTTCGAACTGATTCGCACTCTTGCTCTCAGTCTCGGGGGAATGCCTGGTGCATCTCGAGCGATCGTCGACGACGGATGGGCAATTCCCTCTGAACAGGTTGGTCTCACCGGGGCGATCGTGACACCAGACGTTTATGTTGCTGCCGGGATTAGCGGTGCGAGTCAACATATGGCCGGTTGCTCAAATGCAAGAGTCATCGTTGCTATCAACACTGATCGAGACGCACCGATCTTTCGCTATGCTCACTTTGGGATCGTCGATGATTGCCTCGAGGTACTACCAGAACTTATCCGACTGCGACCAGAAGTCAGCACGTCTGAATGAATTCTTCACGCTCAAATCAATCAGGGCTACTCAGCCCCGAACTCCTCATAGACACAGCATCAGTACGTCCACCAAATGGAAGTGTCTTTGACCTCCACACACATAGCTCCAACTACTCGAGAGATAGCGGCGTTCGGATAGAGAAATTGGCTGAGAGCGTGATCAAACGAGGTCTTGACGGTATCACCCTCACTGAACACAACGCCACGTGGCCAACAGATGAACTCATACGGCTAAGCGAAAAGTATGAAATTCGACTACTACCAGGCATGGAAATTGGTACCGATGTTGGACATGTACTCGTCTATGGACTCGATCGTTTCCGACCAGAACTTCTAGAAATTGAATCTTTACGACGAATCGTCAAAGGTGAAGGGGCAGCGATGGCCCTTGCCCATCCGATGCGTCCGTTTCACGGTCAACATGCACCACGCGATCACTACAAAGCCTGGTTCGATGCGATCGAAACGATCAACGGTGATCATGCAGACAGCGAAGGTGGGCCATACGAAATACTCGCTAATCGTCTCGGACTCTGTCCCATCGGTGGTAGTGATGTGCACAGCATGCAGGCTGTCGGACGGGCAGTTACGGTGTTTGAATCAACAATCGAAACTATCGAAGACCTCGTCAATCAACTGCTCGCAGCGACAGCACGGCCTCGAGACCTGCGACCGCGTCAACCGAACAAATAAGTATTGCATCAAGGAATGAACCAATGAGTGAACGAACAATCCGCGGAAAAACAGCCATCGTCGGGATCGGAGAGACAACCTATTACAAACATGGCCAGACTCCTGATCCTGAATTCAAGATGGGGTTGGAAGCCGTGCTGCTCGCAGCCGAAGATGCAGGCATTGATGTACGAGAAATCGATGGTTTTGCCTCATATTCGAATGAGCGGAGCACCCCTGAACGCATTGCCACTGCGCTCGGCATACCACACTACGGATTCAGCAATATGTTCTGGGGCGGCGGCGGCGGTGGCGGATCAGGAGCAGTGGCAAATGCAGCGGCAGCAGTTGCTGCTGGCTACGCAGAAGTAGTTGTGGCCTATCGCTCACTCGCTCAGGGCCAATTCAGTCGTTTTGGTCAAGGTGCACAGACCTCGCATGTAACCGGAGAGATGGCATTCTCCGCACCTTATGGATTAATGTCGCCTGCCCAGCGTTTCGCGATGCGCGTCCAGCGATTCATGCATGACCACGGTGTGAAACAAGAAGCGTTGCGCGCGATTTCACTAACCAGCTATGCACATGCGCAAAACAATCCTCGCGCTGTCATGCATGGGCGCGACCTGACAAACGAGATTTATGATAATTCTCGTTGGATTGTCGAACCGTTCCATCTCTTCGACTGCTGTATGGAAAACGACGGTGCAGCAGCAGTGATCGTGACTTCAGTGGAACGCGCTAGAACTCTGAAACAAAAACCAGCTTACATCCTTGCAGCAGCACAAGGTTCGTTTTTGCGACAAGGATCATGGGCTCACAACGCTCCCGATTATGCGACTTCGAACTTTAAGACAGTCGCTCCGAAACTTTTTGAGATGGCAGGTATCGGTCCAAAAGATGTCGATGTACTGCAGAGTTACGAAAACTTCACCGGCTGCGTGTTGATTAGCATGGTAGAACACGGCTTTTGTGAGCCTGATGAATGCAACGATTTTTTCACCATCGAGAATTTCCGAGCACCTGATGGCATCCTTCCGCTCAACACAAGCGGTGGCAATTTGGCCGAGTGCTATATGCACGGTTTGGAACTGATCACAGAGGCTGTCAGACAAATCCGCGGGACCTCACCCAATCAAGTTTCAGATGTAGAGATATCGATGGTGACATCTGGACCGATGGTGCAGCCGGTCTCATCAATGATCCTTGCGACCGAACCAGTTTAGGAATCTAGAATGACAACTGAACAACAGAATGCCTTGCCACACGGACTACCTATCCCAGCGCCATCCGTTGATGGCCTTGGTGCCGAATTCTGGGATGCAACACGTCGACACGAACTGTTGGTTCAACGTTGCAACGATTGCCGAAACTGGCAGTGGGGACCCGAGCACATTTGTCATCATTGCCACTCATGGGATCTCGCGTACGAACCAGTCGAACCAACAGGAGCTATCTACAGCTGGGAGCGGGTCTGGCACCCAGTGCATCCAGCGCTAGTAAATGCACTCCCCTACATGGTCGTGCTTGTCGAACTACCACAAGCCGGTAATGTGAGGATGGTCGGTAACCTCGTCGGGCAAGACCCAGAAATTCCAATCGAGATCGGTCAGAATGTTGAGGCAGTTTTTGAGGATCATGACGAGGACGGCAAAGGATACACACTAGTCCAGTGGATGCTGTCAGAAAAAGTATAAACACCGTACATTATGTCAATAATCCACTTCCGCCAGTATGATAGGATCACCCTACAGCGTTCAGCCCAGCTTCACGCACAGCTTGAAAACCTACTGACGTTTCTGGTGCTCAGGAATCTGAACTCCACAGCGTGATTGGGACCGAATTGCTGACCGCACCACAGATTTGCAGTGACACGAAACATAGGGATCAAGCAACCAGGACCAGCCTAATAAGGGATTGAAAGTATATGACTCAGCAAACTTCCGTAGAAACTGGTGATAATAGCGAGCTGGAAACACTACTGAGCAACCGATCACGGGACAAGGCCGTGCTTGCTGAGGCACGCAAAGTTGCTGAACAAGCTGGGATAGACGATCCGGTTCGACAGTACCTGAATCGGATTGGTCAAGTTGCGTTGCTGACCGCTGCCGATGAGCGTCGACTCGCGCGACATATTGAAGAATGGCTGCATCTTGAATCAATAGAAGACAAGTTGCGCGAGGATTCCGGAAAAGATCCATCCCCTGGCGAAGTTATGGTTGAACTATTCCGCCAGTTACGTCAGGAAAAAGAAACATACCGCTCGGTCAGCCGTCACCTCGATTTACCACGACAATCCGCCTCAGAACGAATCGTTGACGAGAATTTCCGTGACATCATTGACCGTGTGCTCGACGAAGAGACTCACGAGCAACTTCAAAGCGACACTGGCTGGGATGCAGATACTGCTAAAGAGTCACTCGTCCGACTATCGACCGTTACCCACATCATGAAACCATTACATATCGGATGGGCGACTGAGATCGTTGGTTCTGAAGCGAAGGTATTCTCTCCACCAGACGATTTAGCGAAAAAACTACAAGCAGAATATGGATCGACACTTCGTTTTTACTTCGAAAAAATACGTTTCGATGGCGAGCGTTCGAAGCGTCACTTAACCGAAGCAAATCTAAGACTCGTAGTAGCAGTCGCGAAAAAATATTTAGGCCGTGGCCTATCCCTTCTGGATCTTATCCAAGAAGGAAACATCGGCCTGATGCGCGGTGTAGAAAAGTTCGATTACCGACGAGGATTTAAGTTTTCGACGTATGCGACTTGGTGGATTCGTCAGGGAATCACACGTGCACTGGCAGACCAAGCACGGACGATCCGCATACCTGTCCATATGGTAGAAGTAATCAACAAGATGGTACGCATTTCACGTCGTCTCCAGCAGGAACTAGGCCGCGAAGCGACACCGGAAGAGATCGGTAAAGAGCTAGACTTACCAGCTCTCAGAGTTCAAGAGCTAAGAAAAATTGCACAAGAGACTGTTTCTCTCGACACTCCTGTTGGTGAGGACGAGGACTCAGACCTCGCGGACTTTGTACCGGATGATTCGGTAGAGTTACCGTTTGATCAGGCTTCATATCAGTTATTCCGTCAGCAGGTCGCGGACGTGCTCTCTTCACTGACCCCACGCGAGAGACGTGTGCTAGAGCTGAGATTCGGCCTTGAGGATGGAAAAGCACGCACCCTAGAGGAAGTGGGGCGCGAGTTTAACGTGACACGAGAACGTATCCGGCAGATCGAAGGCAAGGCACTACGAAAGCTTCGAAGCCCGACAAGGTCACGACAGTTACGCGACTACCTCTCGTAACGAACAGCTCAGTCAGCTTCGTCAGACCACACAAGTACCGTGGTGTTCGCTAGCTCGGCTTGTGCGAACAAATCTCTAATAGCTAACAAACTGCCATGTGCATTGCGAATGGTCTGGATTGAAGATAAAACACTCCTAACCGTCAATAAACTGACGGATCGAACTAATCTCCTACCACATGAGTTTAATATTTTCGTTGCGATTACATGCGACGGACGCTGACTGGACGTGTAGCATCAGCACCTCCCAGTAGCAAATAAACTCGATGAGGCGATAGCAAAGTGACAGTTAGGTTTACCGTCCGTGATGTGGCCGTAAGCGACCTCGCAAGCTGCGCGAGTCTTTTGTCATCCCGCCATAGGCGAGATCGCTCACGTAACTCACTCCTACCAAGTGCTTTCGAAAGTACTCAACAGTGCTTAGAGATCCTCCAATCATTGTTTCATCAACCTGCAACAGACGGAGCAGTAGCAGAAATTGGCAGCGAAATCGTGGCTTTCATGTTTGGGCAGCAATCTCTACATGCAGCAGATCACTGGCTGGCTCAATATTTCCCGCCACGAGTCATCGGGATTCCACTGCATGGTCATGCTGGTCCGAACAACGACAGTATCGTCCCCTCGTATCGAGCACTCTACGGACACCTAGCCGATCGGTGGACTGCATCAGGATTCTTCGACCATCGTGTCGATTTTGCTGCTACCGATGAAATACAACGCGAGCTTTGGTTCGAACTTGGGTTCGGTGCCTTAACCAAATATGCGGGCCGTAAGACAACGTCCATCGATTCAAATCCAATCCACCAAGAGATCACAATTCGACAAGCAATGCTGGAAGACCATGCTGAAGTCGAACGATTGGAAAAAATCAACAGTCGCTTCCATCACTTGGGTCCGGTCCTCTGGCCCTTCCTTTGGAAGGATGTACGTGAGTCAGCTAGCGGCTTAAGCAAGTACGCACTTAGCCGAGATAGGCACGCGATATTTCTCGCGACCCGACAAGCAGAAACACTTGGAATGCAAATCCTCTTTTCAGGAATGGCTTTCGGTCCGCAGATCGCGACACGCGAACAGTCCGTCTATCTTTTCCATGCGATTGTAGAATCCAATTCGCGCGGCGAAGGTGTCGGCAGAGCACTGCTCAAGCATGCCTTGGATTGGGCACATGATTCAGGCCACAGCACAATGACCTTGCATTATGCCGCGATGAACCAAGTGGGTGAGTCGTTCTGGGAAAATCACGGCTTTGAAACGATAGTGTATAGCGCTGGGCGACATATCGATGAGCGTCTGTCGTGGGCAAGACCTTGAAATTTCCAGAGGATAAGCGCTATAAGTTTATCTTGAGCATCAAACATACGTGACCGATCGCATAACGATAACAGCTTTGATTCACAAGGATACCAAAACCGTCATGAGCTCAAACGACTAGTAAAGGAACCATGCCCTATGGAAGCAGCAGTCCTTAACGCGGCCCAGACTCCTCTCGAAATTACTGACCTGACGATTGATGAACCCGTCGCCGGAGAAGCGCTAGTTCGTGTCATATCAGCCGGCGTTTGTCACTCCGACTTGCACTTCATTGAAGGAACTTACCCAGGGCAATACCCAATGGTACTCGGACACGAAGTTGCAGGAATTGTTGAGCGGCTAGGTCCGGGCGTAACGAACGTCACTGAAGGTGACCGTGTAATCATGGGTTTTGTTCAACCTTGTGGACATTGCGAATACTGCGACTCTGGCCACCCAAACCTATGTACTACACGAACCTCAGCACGGAAACGCGATAACCCGGCAATCAAGCTCGGTGACCAATCTGTGACACAAATGGCAAACATCGGTGGTTTTGCGAAGCAATCGGTAATGCCAGCGTCAGGACTGCTCAAGATACCCGACAGCATCAGTTTAGATGTGGCGGCGCTGGTCGGATGTTCTGTGATGACGGGCTACGGTGCGGTCGTTAACACCGCAAAGGTAGACACCGGTTCTACAGTCGCGGTAGTGGGAGCTGGTGGCATAGGGCTGAACATCATTCAGGCCGCTCGACTCGCAGGAGCTCGGCAAATCATCGCGGTGGACATGGTCGAACATAAACTAAACATAGCGAAAGAATTCGGTGCCACAGACACAGTAAATGCTAGCGAGAATGACCCAATCGAGGCCGTGAAGGAGTTGACCGGAGGGGGCGTAGATTACGGCTTTGAGGCAATTGGACTGAAAGTAACCTCTGAACAGACGTATGAAATGGCAAAGAACGGCGGCATGGCTGTAATTGTCGGAATGGTGCCACCAATGGAGAAAATCGAAGTCTCTGGAATGATCTGGAGACAGGAAAAAACCTTGAAAGGTAGCTTCTATGGTTCGGCGCGGTTCCACACTGATATGCCACGGATACTCGAACTGTATCAACAGGGAAAACTAGACATTGACGGCCTGGTAACGAAACGATGGGCTTTCGATGAAATCAACGAAGCATTCAGCGCATTAAAGAGCGGTGAGGTCGCTCGATCAGTGCTGGAAATTGGTACCGAATAGCTATTCACTGATTAAACAGACGATTAAGACGCTAGTCTTTCGTCGAGAATTTGTCAGGTAGCACGCGAAATCGCGACTATACGATTACGTTGAGTGCAAAAGAATGTCAGTCGATGGCGACCTTGATGGATCTCACCTAATCAACATGATCTGCTTAAATTGCTTGAATCGGAACAACTCCTCCGAGGCTGCCACCTACAACACCACTAACGCCAAAGCGGACTGATTAGGCTGTAATTAACACCAGAACCTAGAGACGGAGCCATCAGTGCACGAAGAACTACGTACAAAACTCGAAAAAATATTCCCAAAAGTACGTGCTGACCTAGAACGACTGATACGTGAACCTTCGATCAGTCTAGAAGGGCCCAGTTCACCAGCATTGCGAAGAGCAGCAGAATTAGTCCAGAACATGCTGACTGATGCAGGGGCATCGGCACGCATGCTCGAGTTAGAAAACGCGCCAGCCGCCGTATTCGCTGAAGTACCTGGACCAGAAGATACCCCGACAGTACTCCTGTATGCGCACTACGATGTTCAACCTCCCGGTGATCTACATGACTGGAGCAGCAATCCATTCGATCCGACGGAGCGTCAGGGACGACTCTATGGACGCGGAGCGTCAGACGATAAGGCTGGGATTGCAATGCACTTAGCTGCATTACAAGCATTCGACGGTGAACCTCCTGTGAAGCTGAAAATCTTCATCGAAGGTGAGGAGGAGATTGGATCACCAAATTTCTCGCGCTTTCTCGAAGAGTTTCATGAGGAATTACGTTCGGATGTCATTGTGATCGCTGATTCGCAGCACTGGCGTCAAGGTCAACCGGCATTAACCACGTCGTTACGTGGAATAGTTGACTGCATCGTCGAGGTACGAACCTTAAATGCAGCGGTACACAGCGGTCAGTTCGGTGGGGTGGTACCTGATGCGCTAAGCGCGCTGTCACGTTTGCTCGCGACTCTTCATGACGAATCAGGACGATCGTCCGTGATCGGACTAGTCGAAGGTGACGCCGAACCTCTCGACATCACCGAAGATGAACTGCGTGAACATGCAGGTGTCATCAGCGGAGTGGAGCTGGTTGGGAAAGGCACGCTGACTTCGCGAATGTGGCGCCAAGCTGCTATCTCCATTTTGGCAATCGACGCTCCTGCTATCTCTAATTCGGTTAACGCTTTGACCCCAGTTGCTCGTGCGAAGGTGAGCTTAAGAATTCCACCAGGTCAGGACCCTTCATCTGCGATTGCTCTGCTATCAAAACATCTTGAGACACACGCACCATGGGGAGCACGCGTCAGCGTCGAGCCAGGAGCTGGAATCGCTGCACCAGTCCTTCTCAATACAACCGGGTACGCATATGACGCCTTTCGTGAAGCCTACTTCGAAACATGGAACCAAGAGCCGGTAGAAATAGGGATCGGCGGCTCGATTCCATTAGTCGCGGACCTTGCGGCCGCTTTCCCTGAGGCACCTATCCTACTCACTGGCGTCGGCGAACCAACGAGCCGCATCCACGGCCCCGACGAAAGTCAGAACCTTGAAGAGTTACGGCGTAACTGCCTTGCCGAGATCATGGCCTTGCACTTGATCGGAGCTCATTAACTTAATGCTCTGCTTAATCAAAATTCCAGTTAACCCACGATGGCTCGAGGTCATTCGACAGAAGCTCCTCGTAGGCGCAGAGAGTTACTCATCACCGAAACTGATGAGAAAGCCATCGCAGCAGCAGCAGCGATCGGGTTGAGAAAACCTTTCTTCCCAAAGATTGGTTCGAGAACGTTCGGGACCGCCGTCCCATCGAAAAATAGCTCGAGAACAAGAAAACCGATGCCGGCAGCGACAGGAATCAAGGCAACATTGTAGGCGAATGCCCAACCAAGGTTCTGCCACATGGTTCGAATGGTTGACTGACTGATCTTAATCGCAATTGCCACCCGACCGATGTCCGGTCGAACTAGTGTCATCGTAGACACTTCGAGCGCAACGTCTGTACCAGTTCCTATGGCAATTCCTGCGTCTGCCGCTGCAAGTGCAGGTGCGTCGTTGATACCATCACCAACCATCGCAACAGTCCGACCTTGATCCTGGAGCTGGCGCACAAGTTGCAATTTATCTTTCGAAGATGCCTCCGAAACAACCTCCGAAATTCCAACTTCCTGCGCGATTGTAGATGCAGTTTGCTCCTGATCACCGGTTAGCATCACAACGCGGATACCTAGCTCTAGGAGGTGATCGATACCAGATACTGAACTCTCACGGACCTGATCCGCAACTACGATCAATCCGGAAACTTCGCCGTCAATCGCAACTCGAATCGGCGTTTCTCCCTGTTTTCCGGCCACAGCAGCGAGATCATCGAGGACAGAACATTCATCCGCAGCGATACCATGAGATCGGAGCAGTTCCTTGGTTCCAATCAGAATCTCTCGCTCACCGATACGCGCCACTAACCCCGAACCATCTATTGTCTCGAGGGTAAGCGGCCAGTCGAGGATAACCTCGCGATCTTTCGCCGCACGAAGAATCGCAACAGCATAGGGATGAGCCGACCCACGCTCCGCAGAAGCTGCAAGTCGAATCATCTCATCAATATCAACCGATGAATTATCGATCATTTGTATGCGGATTACTTTAGGCTTCCCTTCCGTGATTGTCCCTGTCTTATCTAAGAGAACAGTGTCGATAGAACGAGCGCGTTGAAGTGCCTCAGCATCACGAATCAAGATACCGTTACGCGCAGCCAAGCCAGTCCCAACCATGATCGCAGTTGGAGTAGCTAGGCCTAAGGCACATGGGCAGGCAACAATCAAAATCGTTACGGCGTTCAGGAGACCAATAGTTAATGCAGGCGCGGGACCGAGCAACCACCACAGTAACAATGTCGCCACAGCGATCGAGAACACAACTGGGACAAATATATTCGATATACGATCAGCAAGAGCTTGTATCGGCGCTTTCGAACTCTGAGCTTCTTCCACCTGCTGGATGATGCGTGCCAATGCAGAATCAGTATCGACCGCAGTCACCAGAAGCTTCAGCATGCCACTAGTGTTCGTCGTTGCACCAAAGACATTGTCGCCCGGCCGTCTCACAACTGGGATCGCCTCCCCAGTAAGCATTGATTCGTTAACAGCAGAAGACCCTTCTAGAACATCTCCATCGACAGGAATCTGCTCTCCAGGTTTGACTAGTACAACATCTCCAATTTGAACCGCACGAATCGGAATTTCAAATTCTTCACCATCTTCCAGAACTCGTGCTCTCTTTGGACGAAGTACCATCAGCTCACGGACCGCGTCCGCAGTTTTCTTCTTCGCACGCATCTCAAGTAAGCGACCAAGCAACACGAAAAAAATGACCGCACAGGAGGTGTCAAAGAACACACTCGCATCCAATCCATCGATCGATTCAGGAATCTGCGGAATGAATGTCGCAATTACTGAATAACCAAACGCAGCCGAAGTGCCTACTGCAATCAGTGTGTTCATGTCGGATGAGCCGTGACGACCCACACGCCAAGCACCTCTATAAAATTCGTATCCTGCCCAGAACTGAACTGGGAGAGCTAACACAAAGAACGCGGGATGTCGCAGCCGCAGTGGGATGTCGTGCAATACGCCTAGTAAGTGGCTTAGTCCCATAAATCCAATTAGGAAAGCCGCAATCACTCCCGCAACAATCGTCTTCTGACGAAGAAGTTCATAGTCAAAACCACGCTGAGTATCGATACGGTCACGCGCTGCTTCATCTTCACGATCAGAAACAATTAAGTCATAACCAGCTGTATCGACCGCATTGCACAAAGCTTCGATCGAGATGCCAACAGGCTCAATTACTGCTTCCTCAGATGCTAAGTTAACGCGAGCAGCTTTTACGCCGTCGACAGACCCAAGTGCCTTCTCGACACGCCTAACACACGAAGCACAAGTCATGCCGCGAACACTGAAGCGGAGAGAACCAGAGGGTGAATGACTAGGGGAATTGGTAAACAGTTCTGGGCTGACCTCTCGGCGTCCGGGATCACTGCTCATTTCGAACCTACTTGCATACCGATGCTAAAAAATGAGGCCCAGATCCTCTCACTCACTGCTTCTCGTCAACCGGAATCGCAATAGCAACCTGCATCGGCTGCCCCCAAGGCATCTCAACGACTTGAACATCAAGGTGGTATTCACCTTCGTTGAGCCAGCTTCTAAGTTGATCTTCGGCGTCGATAGGAGCGACAAACATCTGCTTACCGCAGCAACAAGCCTCCACCTGTTGATCAGCAACCGAACGGTCAAACGTGTAACCAATGCGACAACCACAAGGGCACGAATAACTCAGCTCAGCACCCTTTTCAGTGACAGACACCTTATAAACCGGAGACCGGTTCTCTTTAGTCGATCTCGAAATCAAGTCCATCTTGATCTCAATATCATCATGGTCGTGAGCTAAAGGCCTTTCATCTAACGGGTAACCAACGGCTGCCGTGGCAATTGAAACTTGTTCTACTACAGCATCGCTAACCGCTTCGATAACAAAAGATTTCTCTTGTGAATTGCCCGATCTGAATCTGGCACCTTCAATCGAGTCAACAGCCTCACCGATCGTTGCAACGCAATGATCACAAGTAATATCTGGAGCAAAAAGGGTGCGTTCCACTGGAGCTCCTTTGAATTCTTGAGCTTACTCTTTCAGCATATCGGCTATATTTCTGGTTAGTAAACGTGCGATTCCATATTGGACGTGACTAGTCCTCTAGCAGAATCAACAAACATCTTAGAGGCATACAATAGTCGGCAAGCGAGTTGAGTCACGAATAACCTGCCACCAAACCGGAACGCTCAGTGATAAACAGCGCTCTTTAACGTTTGCGGCACTGACCGGGAGACAGAGACCCTATAAGATCCGCCATCTATGTCGATGATCCCAACACCAGCTGAGAAAACAGACCTTCGCTCACTTTTCCGGAATTCACATTTTCGGCGAATCTGGGCAGCAGGGATTCTCACCTCGATGATGCGCTGGCTGGACATGTTGGTGTTGGGAGTTTTCACGTTCGAATTAACAGATTCGGCCGGTCTAGTAGCAATCGCGCTCGTAACAAGGCAGTCACCACGTCTGTTTTTTGGGATCGCTCTAGGAGCATTGGCAGACAGATTCAATCGAAAGCACCTTTGGATTTGTTCGCTTCTTGGTCTAGCTGCGGTCGCAGTTTCACTTAGTCTTCTGATTACAAGCGGTACGGTGGTTTACTGGCATCTACTACTCGCGGTGTTTGCGAACGGAACATTCTGGGCTTTGGAATTTCCCGTGCGGCGAGCTTTGCTCGCTGATGCCGTCTCCGAAGAGGCGATTGGCCCAGCTGTAAGCATCGACTGGACCACTGATTCATTGAATCGAATGGTCGGGCCTGCAGTTGGTGGTGCACTATTCGTAACCGTTGGTGCAGATGGCGCTTACCTTTTGATGAGTGCCATTTTCATCGCCGCAACATTAGTCGCAATCAGGCTACGCTACACCACACATAAGCACGTAACCGATGGTGCAGGCCCATTAGCTGCCCTCACGAGTGGGCTTCGTTACGCGCGCTCAAGTAAAATCATAGTCGGCACCCTGATAGTGACGGTCGCCCTCAATACCGTATTCCCTTCATACCAAAGCATGATTCCAGTGATCGGCAAAGACATCCTAGGAGCCGACCCAGTCGGGGTTGGATTGCTCAGTGCGACCGAAGGCCTAGGAGCAGTGATCGCCGCACTCTGGATTGCTAGCCGCACAAAGACAAGGTCATATCCACGGATCTACTTCTTCGGAACCGGCCTATTCCTACTCTGTGCGCTGGGATTCTCACGATCTGAGGAATACGCGCTGTCTGCCGCAGTACTGTTCATTGGCGGATTTGGGTTCTCTTCGTTCGCAACTATGCAAACCGCGATCCTGATGCGAGCAACCGCACCAGCAATGCGCGGTCGTGTGCTAGGAGTACTTTCACTAGCAATAGGAGCTGGCCCGCTTGGAGCGCTACAAGTGAGCCCTCTAGTGATCGCAGTCGGCGAGCAAGGAGCGCTGTCGATCGTCATTCTAGAAGCACTCGCAATGCTCGTGGTAGCGGGTTTCATCTGGCCAGTACTGCGCAAGCCTTGGCAACCGCCAACTCAAACTAGCGATAGGGAGCGGAGGTCTTAACGCGACAGCACATCCAGACAGATCCCGATTATATTCAAATGCAATCCAGCTCAACAGGACTCAGTAAAATCCTGACGACGTCGCGACACATCCGGCTGAGATAACGATTTCCTGACGATAAACCTGAGGCAACTCAAAGAGCTAATAGCTTAGGTCCATCATTGGAACTTTCCGAAAAAACTCCCACTAGCCATGATTATTATCGTCCAGTGAAGATTGGATCTCGTTTTTCCCTAAACGCCTCTCGCGCTTCCCTCGCATCATCACTCTGCCCTAGCGTCGCAGCTGCAAGCTCTTCGTATCGCCGTTGACTATCTAGTTCTGATCCCATACCTAGACGAATACCCTTCTTATTTAGACGCACTGCCTTTGGTGGCAAAGCAGCGATAGTGGCCGCCATCTCATTAGTTGCATCAAGCAATTCATCAGCTGGCACAACCTGATTTACGAGTCCGATCGAAAGAGCTTCGCGTGCATCGATCATGCGTGATGTGAGGATCAATTCAGTCGCCTTACCAAAGCCAACAAGACGCGGCAACAGATACGTAGAACCAAGTTCGGCACTGATACTCAGTTTCGTGAAGGGCAATTGAAAACGTGCCTCTTCTGAGGCAATACGAAGATCGCATGACAGCGTCATCGTGCAACCACCTCCGACAGCAACACCGTTGATAGAAGCGATGATCGGTTTCTTAATCTGAAGAGCTTCGAATGTGGCGTCAGCAAGGCTAGGTGCAGTGGAACTACGTGCCTCACCGGGACTATTACTCGGAGTAAGGTCTGCGCCAGAACAGAATCCGCGTCCTGAACCGGTGATGACGATGACACGAGTATCATCATCGTCATCCTCGATCGCTAACGCTTCGTGCAGTTCCTCAGCCATTCGCATATTGAGCGCATTGAGCTTGTCGGGGCGATTTAAGGTGACTGTGGTTATGTGGTTCTCGCGGTCCAGAAGAATAGTTTCGTAATTCACTGACTGCTCCTAACAGACGAGGCCTGAATGTTGCGCGCACACCTGACCATGCTACATACCATCTGCCGAATACTACTGGTACAAACTTCATCTAAAAGGTAAACCTCACGTGTTCCTGCCAAACCAGCCATTGTCGAGGAAGCCAGAACAGGCACGCATGACCGAGTGACCGTGCTTCGTCAGCTTACGGATCAATTAGTACACCAGGGTTGAGAATCCCCTTCGGGTCAACAGCCTGTTTCGCCGCACGAAGTGATTCAGCAAATAAATCTGGGCGCTGACGATCGTACTGAGGGCGATGCAACCTTCCGACAGCATGGTGGTGCGTAATTGTGCCGCCAAGACGTTCAACTGCGTCAGATACAGCTCGCTTTATATTGCGCTCTTGAGCGTCTGAGTCACCACCCTTATAGGCACCTGCGTATGTGTAATAGGGAGCAGGTCCATCTGTATAAACATGGGTAAACCGGCAATTAACGGTTCCACCACCACATTCCTCATCAAGAACTCGGCGAAATGCTGATCGCACTTCGTAGTCAAACTCTGGCCAGCGTTCCCAAGTAATGGCCGTCTCGATAGTAGCCCCAACCATACCGAGACCGGCCGCGAGACCTCCCCCTTTTGGTATAAAAGCATCCCGCCAAGCACCGACAGCTCCCACACGACCTGTCGGATTGCCATCGCCATCATCTACAAGAATTTCGTCGTCTGCTATACGACCACCCGAATCACGAGCTATCTCAACTGCAGCAGACATCTGTTCACGTTGCGAAAGTTCCGCTGATTCGAAACCGACAATCAATAGAGTAGTAGTTCCATCAAGACCAGCTCCGCTCTGTGCTAATTGAGGGTCGAGAATCCGCAAATTCGCGGGCCAAAGCTTAGCCTGAGCAATGCGGCGTGTCGCCTCATATCCTGCTTCCCAAGTATCGAACGCTATACCGGCTGTAGCACGAAAACTCGGGCGCGCTTGAATACGCATCCAAGCCTCAGTGATGATACCCAGAGTCCCCTCGCTGCCAATCACCAGGCGGTCAGGGCTAGGTCCAGCACCGCTACCGGGCAAACGGCGTGATTCCCACCACCCATTCGGCGTAATCATTCGTGTCGATTCAACAAAGTCATCTATATGGGTCTGATTCGTAGCGTAGTGGCCGCCAGAGCGGGTTGCTATCCAACCACCAAGTGTGCTCAACGCAAAACTCTGAGGAAAGTGGCGAAGCGTGAAACCGTGCGGACGTAGTTGGTTTTCGAGATGTGGCCCAAAAACTCCTGCCTGAATCCGTGCGGCACGTGAAATATCGTCTATTTCAAGTACTTGATCGAACTGATCCATATCGATAGTAACAACTGCGTCTGCCTCACTAGGGGGATTGATCCCATCAACTACAGACGAACCTGCACCATAAGGAATGGCTACTACATTTTTGTCGCTAGCCCAGGTGAGAACGCGCTCAAGCTCGTCGTCAGTCCGAGGATGTGCAACCACATCCACCGGATTAGGATAATCGCCACGAATCGCTGCTTCGTGATTTAGACAATATGAACTATAGCTGTGTATTGCTCTTTCATAGTTCGCTGTACTGCAGAATGAGGCTAGCTCGGACGGTATCTTCACCCTAGGAGGACGAAGTTCGAGATCTTCAGGCGTGGGTATCTGAGGGGCTGTTAGCTCTACGCCAAGTTCAGCGGAGAGTTTGGCAGCATGCTCGACACGCTCAATATGTGTAGGTTCTTCGTCTTCATAAGCAAAGATCCAACGGCTACGTCGGCGCCGATCTATTGGCTTAACAGTCATATTTCGCCTTCCCAGGATAATCAATTCTAGTGGAACTTTGATACGAGATAACAACTAAGTCGGATAGACATTACCGATCA
Organism: Dehalococcoidia bacterium UBA6627; assembly: GCA_002455955.1. GTDB lineage: Bacteria > Chloroflexota > Dehalococcoidia > UBA2979 > UBA2979 > UBA6627. The sequence goes on along the minus strand of DKLZ01000016.1, from coordinate 13,104 downwards.
CTCCAGAATCCTCGAGTTCTGAAATCTCTTTATCCGTATACCCGATCTCTTCGAGGATCTCGTGGTTTCGTTCGCCAAGTAGCCCACACGGTATCTCCACCGAGGCTTCGTCTGGTGAGATCGACCAAAGGAATCCTGGCATCAACTGCAGGCCCATATAGGCATGCTCTACACTCTGTAACCAACCTCGCTCTGCGAATTGCGGATCGCTGAGGAAAGAAACAGCGTGCTTGACAGGGGCGGCAATCCCACCAGCCGTAGAGATCGCATCGCTGATTTCTTCAGCCGTCCCAGTCGCAGCGTAAGCAGCAAGTCCAGCATCGATATCAGCTCTCGCGCGGAGACGCCCAACTACCGTCGACCACGGGTGCTCGATATCAGCCCACTCAGGATTACCCGAGGCTGTAGCGATCCCATGCCATTGCGCATCGTTTCGTGCCGCGATCACCACCCAAGAAGGCTCACTCGATTCTGGGGAGGCTTCACTAGCTTCTCCACCACCTGCGCGATAACAACCGTGGGGAACCACGTGCGGATCGGCGTTCCCTAAGCGCGGAGGAACACGGCCATTCAGGTCGTATTCCGCAGTCGCTCCGGGCATCTGCCACACGAAAGCCTCAGTCTGTGACATATCGATAAACATCCCATTGTCGTTCTTCTCACGTTGAAAGAGCCCAGCGAGAACAGCTTGGACGACACCGAGTGCCCCTGTAGCGTCAGTGTGAAGAATCGATGGAATTTCCTCCACAGGCTGACCGGGGTATCCACGCAACATGGCATGACCCGACGTCGAATCAAGACCCGAGCCAAGTGTGACGTAACCCTGGTATGGACCGGTGACCCCCCAACCAGGCATCGAAAGCATCACGAGATTTGGATTCAATTCGTGCACATCGTCCCAGCCAAAACCAATGCGCTGAAGCGTACCTGCTGAATATCCATCAACGAGAACATCCGCAATCGAAATGAGCTTACGCAATGCCTCTGCACCCTCATCGCTTCGAATATTCAACGTAAGATTCCGCTTATTTCGATTCGCCATGTGATGAAGGGAATTACGCTCCCATGGTGGACCATCACCATCTAAAGCAACCCCGCGCGATGTACGCGTGATCGACGACTGGCGAGGAAATGATTCAATCTTTATGACGTCCGCACCCAAGTCAGCAAGCAACGAATTCCCCATCGGACCAGCCCATACTTCGGTCATGTCTATGACACGGATTCCTTCAAGCATTTTGGATGTCATGACGTGACTCCAGCGCGAAACAACGCGAGTTGCTCCTCAGAGCTGTAGCCAATTTCTGTTAACAATTCAGCTGTATGTTCACCAAACAGAGGCGCGGGTTTTATCTGCCAAGGATTCTCGGATTGACCACGTATCCGAAATGGTGGACCAGCGATCGTGGTCACACCAACACCAGCGTTCTGCTCAACCTCAACGTACGTTTGACGAGCAACCGCCTGAGGATCTGTCATCGCCTCAGAAACATCGATCAAGGGTGCGCAAAGTACTCCTTTCGACTGCAGCTCATGAAAAGCTTCGTAACGAGTGCGAACGGAGAGATATGTGTTCACGGCATCCCTGAATTCCCCATAATGTTCCTCTTGTTGTAACGGATCGTGAATTCGAGGATCTTCAGCTAGCTCGGGAAATCCGATCGCCTCGCATAATCTCTTGAGAAATTGTGGGACAGTGACTGAAAGAAAGAGATACCCGTCACTACAAGGAAAATATCCTTCCGAGTAAGCGACTTGATTACCCAAACTCCGTACCTGATTTGAACCAGTAAACGCCCAAGGGATATACCAGGAATCAACGTTCCCGCTTAGAGCCTCAGTCGCTACAACCTCGATAGAGCGACGTATACCATCGTGACGGCGGCCCCAAATCGCAGCCATAGTCGCCGAGGTAGCCGTCGAAGCCCATTGCAAGGTGGGAACATACGGTGCATAACGCAGTGGTTCCTCACCGGTGTAGGAGTGGCGTAGCATCCGATTGGTACGCGCAAAGATTGAAATATCGTCTTCTTCGTGATCAGCGTATGGGCCTTCTAAACCGTGTGGCGTCATTGTCACGGTCGAAGGTCCATCATCACCAAATCGGTCAAGGACTGCTAGCACCATTCGAGCTTGCTTTGGTGGAAGATGAATAATCACGACATCGGAACCACGCGCCAGATCCAGAAGTAATTGAACACCAGAGGGCATATCGATCTCTAGAACAATCGAGCGTTTTCCCGTATCTAAAGCGAGATGGTATCCACCTCGATCCAAATGTGGCACATCCCCAGGAAACGGTGGCAGCCGGCGTGCTTCTCCGCCATCCGGAGGCTCAATCTTGATCACATCGGCACCGAAATCTGAAAGGATTTTACTAGCTCCAGCCGCTGCAATAGATCCACCAATTTCAATTACACGTATGCCTTCAAACGGCTGTACTAAACCATCCATAGTTAAGTCAGGCTGTGACACGGTACTCTGCTGTCGGGAGCTCATTTGCACCACCATGTCGTGCTTCACCAAGCAGGATCAACGATAAGAATTAGCCAGGTGACCCCGATGAATCGACCATACCGCTAAGCTGCATTCTCGACGAACTTTCAACACTCACCGCCACTCAGACCCGTCACTCAGGATCCAGAAGGACGTAGGTCCCAGTACCTCGGCCAACCACCGTTTCAGTTTGATCGTAGAGTTCAACTAGACAGTGACTAAGTGTGCGACCTCGATGAAGTACAGAGCCTCTCGCTCGCAACGTATCGCCACGGAGTGGACGAATCCAGCGAAAGTCTGATTGTCCCGTGATCACTTTCGTCTCTTGCCCAACTAAGGTGGCCAGAGCTCCACCCATCGCTGAATCGGCAATGATCAACCAGACTCCACCATGAACAATCCCATAAAGATTGTGAGTTCGTGGCCTAACGTTGAGCGTAACTTCGGACCAACCATCACCGGCCGCCGTGAACTCGAACCCGAGATCAGCAAAGAGCGGCACTTTTTGCATCTCTCGTAACGCTGGGTAACTATCGAAAAGATCGAGCATTTTCGCTCCTTAACGTCTAGCATGCGGAGACGATACGGATTTAGTGTTGAGGACACTAGCTGAATTATGCTTGATTCCCAATCATTTCTGGTGCACTTCTTCTGAATAAGACTTGACCTCGGACTAATCTAAATCATGACTAAATCAGCCGTATCCGAGAGCAAGTACAAGTTTCACAACACTACCCTCACGCTCTACAGCGCACATTTGATAACGAACGCATGCAAACAGTTAACGTTTTGAGTCTGACTATGCAGAGTGGAGGTTTGACATGAGACGAGCCGTGACGGCAAACGAACCCGGGCATTTCGAGATCAAAGATTACCCTGACGAACCACCTGGCCCTGGAGAGGTACTGCTTCGCGTGCGCGCTTGCGGGATCTGTGGTTCTGACTTGCATCATGCGTACCGTGATCGTTCTCATTGGCAAGCGAGTCGAGTTCTTGGTCACGAGATTGCGGGTGAGGTTGCTGAGCTTGGAGCAGGTGTTAAGAATCTAACGATAAACGACCACGTCGCCTTCGAACCGCGCAAACATTGCGGCACTTGCCCAGAATGCCGCGGAGGGCGGATCGAACTATGCCAAATACAAGGACAGCTTTATGGCCTCGCAGTACCAGGGGGATTCGGCGAAACGCTGACCGTACCAGCAGAAAATCTCTTCAAGGTCGCAGATGACCTCGACTTCGCAGTTGCAGCGCTGGCCGAACCACTCGCGGTCGCGATCCATGGCCATCGAGTTGCTGCTCAACTAGATGCGGCACGGCCAACACGAGGCGAACGGATCGTCGTTCTTGGTGCGGGGCCCATTGGACTGATGTCAGCCTTCTATGCTGCTAGGGCAGGGGCAACCGAGATTGCAATCACTGCGCGATATAAACATCAAGCCGATGCAGCAAGAATGCTCGGCGCGACGCACATCTTTTCTTCTGAGGACGATGGTCCCGCTCAGTTAAGAACTTGGGCCGAGACACATCCAGTAGATCTCGTAATGGAAACGGTCGGGGGGACAGCCCATACACCCGCACTTGCCGGACAGATCGCTCGTCGCGGCGGACGTGTACTGATCCTAGGGGTATTCGACCCAGACATCCCAATGCCTGCGCAGTTGATTATGTCGCGACAGCTTCGTGTCGCAGGAACAATCTTCTACGGTTACATCGGAATGCAACATGACTACGAAATTGCGACGCAGTTACTCGATGAACATCGCGACGTTCTCGGTCAACTGATCACACATCGAGTGTCGTTAGACCAGGTGGAACAAGGAATCGCCCTCGCAGGCGACAAAAGTAGCGGTGCATTGAAGGTCACAATCGAGCCATAGGAGTCCGATGAATCAACGAAATTGATGGCCCGTCCACTCGTCTGCTGGCTATCAAATCAACCTTCAATACGAGAGAACTCATCACGCTTGATGAAGCAGCTCGCACGCCTATCCAAAACGTTATAGTTAGCATGAATTCAGTAACGGGCCGAAAGGGATTAATGATGGAACAAAGGCAAATTGGTGACACGGACCTAGTGTGTTCCACCGTGGGGTTTGGAACCTGGGAAATGAGTACTACCACCTACGGTGAGATTGATGTCAACGAAGCTGCTCAGGCAGTGAACCAAGCAATCGATGCCGGAATCACTCTTTTCGACACTGCGGAAGTTTACGGTCCGAACCACTCCGAAGAACTCCTAGCGAAGGCCCTGGGCAACCGTCGCAAGGACATCACTCTTGTAACGAAAGTGGGGTTTGAATACGACGACGAACCAAAGGTAGTCGGTCGCAACTCGAAGCATGACCACATCATTGAACACACCGAGGGATGCCTTAAGCGCCTGAACACCGAAGTAATCGACCTCATGCTGATTCATTGGCCTGATCACGAAACTCCGTTTGAAGAGACAATGCTGGCGCTCGAAAAATTGAAAGCCGATGGGAAAATCCGGCATTATGGTGTTTCAAACTTCACGGTTGACATGATGAAGGAGTGCGAGGAGGTCGGGCGTCTCGCTGCCAACCAAGTCGGCTACCACATGTTCGACCGACGAATGGAAAGTGAAGTACTTCCCTACTGCCTCGAGTCGAACACCGGTTTCATGGCGTACGGCTCTCTTGGCTTCGGTCTACTATCAGGCGCATTCACATCGGAAACAACATTTGTCGATTGGGATTGGCGGAGTAGTGGGAAAGCGTTCGGCCTACCACTGTTTACTGACGAGCACTTCACGAAAGAACTTAACGTTGGGGAACGCCTGAAGGGTATAGCGGCTAGATACGAGAAATCACTCCCGCAGTTAGCAATCGCATGGGTCCTCGACAACCCAGCAGTTTCGGTCGCATTGGTTGGAATGCGGAATGAACGTGAGTTGCAAGAGAACGTGGCCGCAGCCGACTGGCGGTTGACGGACGAAATTCGTGACGAAATCGACAAGATATTTGAGGAAGAGAATGTGCCAACATACGTTGGAACAGAACAGGCTATTTAGTAACCAGTAGTATCCATCTTGCAAGGATAAGAGGTGCTTGAGGATGGTTATTCGAAGCGTTTCACTTTCGGCATAACAAAGCACTTCTTATAGAAAAAGACCGTACCTGAGATATCTCGGGGAGAAACTGTAAATTTTCTCCGTAAACTTAGACTCTGGACATCATTTCTTCGGTGTGGCATCGCTACTACAAGACGGACGGAGAGACCTCGAGATGGCAAGTACAGTTAAGAAAGAATCTGCGTCGACTAAAAACCTTATCGAGCGCGGGTTAGAACACCTCTGGCTACATACTGCTCAGTACAACGACCTGATCAAGGACGATGGCTTCCTCGTGATCGAGCGAGGCGACGGCATCTACCTCGATGACATCCACGGTAGACGTTATATCGACGCAATGTCCGGCTTGTGGGTGGTAGCCGCCGGACACGGACGTCAGATACTAGCAGACATTGCTGCTGAGCAGATGAGCAAACTCTCGTTCGCGAACCCATTCGCATACGCTACCCCACCCGCGGTTGATTTAGCTGCGAAGCTCGCAAGCTTGACACCCTCCACTGTCAACAAGTTTTTCTTCATTAACTCAGGTTCCGAGGCGGTCGAAACAGCTGTACGAATGGCGAAGCAGTACCACTACAATCGTGGCGACACGAAGCGTTACAAGGTGATATCTCGGATTGGTTCCTATCACGGCACAACACTTGGGGCGATGGCGTTAAACGGCTCAGATGGCCTTAATCGTGCTCCTTTTGAACCTCTAATGCCCGGGGTCGTACAGGTTCCTAACACAAACGGCTTCGGTTCGTTAACAAACGAGAAAACAGGGCTGGATGACATGTTCTGGGCGCAATACATCGAGGAACGAATTAAGTTCGAACGACCTGAAACAATCGCCGCGCTGATCGCGGAACCAATCTCAACCTCGAACGGCAACCGAGTGCCATCGAAAGCTTACTGGGAACATTTGAGAAAAGTGACTGAGGAGCACGGAATCCTGCTAATCCATGACGAGGTAATCAACGGATTTGGACGCACGGGGCGGTGGTTCGCGTCGGAGCACTTTGGAATCGAACCTGACTTGCTAACGATGGCAAAACAAATCTCTTCTGGTTATGCACCAATAGCGGCAGTCGGCGTTTCGGATAAGGTTGCCGAAGCGTTTGTTGGTGAAAAAAAGCATGCGTTTGTCGGAGGTTCGACGTGGGGAGCTCACCCGGTAAGTTGCGCAGTCGCCCTCGCAAATATCGATATTCTCGAGCGTGAACGGTTACCGGAAAACAGTTCCGCAACCGGTGAATACCTAGGAACACAACTCGAAGCACTGAAGTCGAAACACCAGATCGTTGCCGAGACGAGCGGTATCGGCCTGATGCGCTCCATCACACTCAAACGAAACCCTGACACAGGTGAGGAATTTACTGAGGAAGACGAGCTCGGTTCACGTGTAACCCGACTATTGCTCGAAGCAGGCATTCTCTCTCGTGCTGGTGCATCAATTCAGCTTGCTCCCCCACTGGTGATTAACCGAGAAGAAGTCGACTCGCTCGTCGAAGGCATAAGCCAAGCGATCGTTGGACTCGAAGCGGAGTTAGAGATCTCGTAGTACCAATTGCATTTTGACTATGACCTCCAGTGAAATTCTCGGGAACAGAAACAGACTTCGCGATTGATGCCGAAACAAAACAGGGTGAACGTCAGATATTTATAAGGTGGTTCATAGATTAGGAAAGATCCGCTCAGCCATTCGAAGAAGAACTATCTAGGGCAGGAACGCCACGATGAAAGCGATATTACAACCCTTGGAGCTGCGAGGCGGTCGCCTGTGGGATGGGATCGCAGACACCTCTAGAGAAGGAAGCGTCTTTACGGCAATCTCAGATGTTGGTGTCACTCTCGCTGGGACCGCCTCACCAGAATCACGGATTCTGGATGTAAGTGGCTGCACGATAATTCCTGGATTAATCGAGGCACACGCTCATCTATGCTTCAACGCTCATACGGACTGGCGTGAAGTCTACGATTCAGAAACATATGAAACGCTTCTGCTGAGAATGGCCGGCTCCGCAAACCAAATGCTTGTTTCTGGCATTACCACAGTACGTGATCTTGGAGCTCCCACGAAGTTGGCCGTCGCATTACGTGAGGCGATTCGTGCCCGTCTTGTATCTGGACCGAACCTGCTCGTCGCAGGGGCCCCGATTACCCCGACAGGTGGGCACTGCTGGTTCTTGGGTGGTGAAACTGATGGCTTAGAAGGCGTCCAACTTGCAGTTCGGGAACGAAAAAAAGCCGGTGTTGACTGGATCAAGGTAATGGCGACTGGTGGCAATATGACACCAGGAACAAATGTGTTCGCTGCACAATACTCCGTAGAGGAACTGCGAGCGATCGTCGCCGAAGCACACCGACTCGAATTGAAGGTCACGGCACACGCTCATGGCATCGAGGGCATTAAATCCGTGGTTGATGCCAACGTTGACATGATCGAGCACTGTTCATTCCAAACACCCGATGGTCCTGTAAAAGATGACGAAGTGATACTTGCAATCGCGCGTAGCGGGATCGCCGTATCACCTACGATCAACGGTGCATTCGCAAAAGAACGCAACGAAGCACGCTGGCATATGCGTAAAACACTAATGAAGTCGTTCTTCGATGCCAGATGCGATGTACTGATGAGCACTGATTGTGGAATCCCGGATACTCCTCATGAGAATTTGGCACAGGCTCTCATCGTAATAAGTGACTTAGCGGAACTCAGTCCAGTGGAGACGATGAAGCTAGCTACAAGCCTTTCAGCAAAACTTCTCGACCTTCCAGACCGAGGAACAATCGAACCTGGCCAGCGAGCCGACCTACTCATCGTAGAAGGTGACCCGACGCAAGATCTCAAATCCTTGCAACATGTGCGTATCGTCATCTTGAACGGCGAGCTAGTCAGCGAAGTAAAATAACCGCGAGTGAAAATAGAAGCTTTCTTGACTCGACCAATTCAGAAATTGATGACCATCTGAAGTTGTGATGAAGGCTTCATCAATCCCTCAAATGCCTGCTGGATCTCCTCAAGGCTGATAACACTTGCTTCCGACATCAGGGCCGATGCCGAAATTCGACCGGAGGACAAAAGTTGGAGAGATATTCGCCAGTCTTCAGGTTCACTGGCGAAACTCGTGCGAAAGTCTACTTCACGTGCCATCCAGTCAACAGGATCGATCGGTAACGGTTCCCAAGGCACCGCAACCAGCATGACCTGACCAGCTCGTCGGGTCGCTTCGAATGCTTGATTCAAGGTGTCATTGAATCCGGCGCAATCAAACACGACCGCCGGACCAAAACCATCACTCAACTCCACAAGACGTTTAACTACATCTTCCTCGAAAGGATTGACAATCACATCAGCACCAAGCTCCATCACCGCGTCAGCTCGGCCAGGAGCAGGTTCCGAAACAAGAACACGTGTCGCACCAGCTGCACGAACGGCCTGCGTCACAAGCATTCCTATTGGACCAGCACCGAGAACCGCTACCGTGTCACCAAGTTTTACCGATGAGCGACGAACAGCATGAACTGCAACAGCACACGGTTCCGTAAGTACAGCGGCCTCATCGGGAACGTTGTCAGGGATTCGTGTTGGGCGCCATTCGGGGAGTATTTGATACTCAGCGTAGCCACCAGTAACTCCTCCCTGAAAACCCATAGTGCGATAGTTATACCGAGGATTGGCGCGGGGCGATCTCGGTGCACCGTCAGGGTGATCACCACCACCAGCGACCACACGCTCTCCCACCGAGAACCGATCTACACCAGGGCCTAATTCAGCTATGACACCAGCTATCTCGTGGCCGATCACAGAACCCGGTGGCGCGATGTCATACATAAAAGCGTGCACATCAGTTCCACAGATCGCTGACTGGCGAACTTGAACTAGCACTTCACCAGCGCCAGGCTCTGGTGTCGGAACTTCAGTAACCTCGAAACGCTGTGCACCTCGGTAGACGGCTGCTTTCATTGAACATCTCCGCTCGTAGTGTTTCGGGTATTCCCCGTGAAGATGTACACGATCTCAAATGGTTTGCAAACACTTACACGACCCGCATGATGCTGTGCCGTCAGTCAGATGCACTCTTTCCATTGCTGACCATTCCATCCGAAGACAACGCTGGTGCCTCAACCATCTTCGAACCATCACCCGTGATCTCCGCAAAGGCAGAGTGATTATGAATGGACTCGAAGTTCTCAACACTCACGTGGAACTGACCAATCCGATCATCCTTGTTGAACGCAACCGCTACGTCACGTGCGATGTCCTCTACGAATTTCGGATTCTCGTACGCTACCTCGGTCACGCGCTTCTCATCAGGGCGCTTTAGGACTGGATACACCTCACATGATCCTTTGTCCTCCAATAGCTCAACCAGATCTTCAATCCAGAACTCTCCGTCAAACTCGATGGTCGCTATAACGTGACTTCTCTGGTTATGTGCTCCGTACTTGGAGATCGTCTTCGAACAAGGACAAAGACTGGTTACCGGAACTTGGACACGAAGCTGCTGAGTCAGGCGGTCGTTATCTGAAACAACCGCAAATTTGACATCGAAATCGAGTGTGCTCGTCGCGCCTGATACTGGTGCCACTTTCCTCATAAAGTACGGAAAATGAACCTCGACTTCACAATGTTCAGACTCGAGACGGGAAGCGACCTCACGAACAAGCTCCGGGAACGAACTCAGTGAATAGGCATCAGTGCGCTCCTCGAGGATCTCGACGAACCGTGACATATGAGTGCCTCGCACCTCTGGTGCAAGCCTTACAAACATTCCGAAAGTGCCGACGGTAGCCTGTTCGATTCCAGCCCGATCGACAATCCGAATCGGCTGCCGGATGTCACGGATTCCGACTCGATCGATCGACAAGTTCCGCTCGTCCGTCTGTGACTGCACATCAGGAATTGCGGCTAGTTCGATAACCACATTCACTCTTTTCTCTTGGTCTGGGAGCTGAGCAGTATGCTCCGCTGTAATAAAGGGTAACAACAACCTAGACTCGCATCTTGAGAAATGACTGCGTTATTTGTCCTCAACGAGCTGCCACGTTACTTCCTTATTTCCAGAGTATCGATTTCGGGATGGTAACCCGAGAGCATTGCATGGGCAGCTCGAAGCCCTTCTCGCTGGCCCGGCCAACTCAGAATCGAGACCGCTTGATCGACATCAATCCAACGAGAATCGATGTGCTCTTCGTTCAATGTCGGCTTCGCACCATGTTCAACAACAGCCACAAAAACAGGGATCGCGTTAATCCGATCGTGCTGCCACTCATAAAACTGATTCACATATGGAACCGCAAAAAGGCTAGCATTTCGGAAGCCAGTCTCTTCCGTCAGCTCCCGAAGTGCAGCCCCCCAAGCCGTCTCATTACTCTCTATCTTTCCTGTCACGACACGCCAATGTCCTGAATCGAGATGATCGACGGCACGAAGTAACACTAAGTACTCCCAGCCATTCTCAGTTCGCCGTGCAACATGACAGTCGATTACTCGAACGACAGGTGTTGCAAACACTAGGCTCTCATTCGTTTATCTGATGAAGTGGACCAGGTGAGCTAGTACCTCCGGTAACACTTTCAGTAACCGCTATCTCAGGACCACCAATCAATGCGACGCAATCCGGGATGGCGCCAAAAATCCCTTCAAGTATTTGACTTATCGCCTTTGGATTACCAGGGAGGTTAAGCAGCAAGGACGATCCTCTGATCGTACCTAGTTGACGAGACAGCGCTGCGGTGAGCACATACTGATGAGAAACTGCCCTCATTAACTCACCAAATCCAGGAAGTATTCGATCGGATACAGCAAGAGTTGCCTCGGGAGTTACGTCTCGAGGTGCAGGCCCAGTTCCACCGGTGGTGAACACAAGCTGACAATGCTCATTGTCTACAAGGTCGCGAAGAGACATCTCGATCTGCTTCTGATCATCAGGGACGAGCCTGTTCACCGCTTCCCAAGGGGATGCAATCGCAATACTGAGCCAATCCACTATTGCTGGACCACCCAGATCCTCATACTCGCCCGTACTGGCTCGATCAGAAACTGTCAGCACACCGATTCGCAATAAAGTATCCACGCAACAATCCTACGCAGCAATTCAACAGACGACACTCCCATGGATAGCTATCCGTTAAAAGACGACAGACCTGAAGTGACCGCTCGTCAATCTGCCGGCGCAAATTCCTCAAATTCCACAGTCATTTCTGAACCAACAATACGTAGCCAAGCGAGAGTACCTGGTACAAGAAAGGAAGGATAACCTTGGCCAGCATTTACAAAGCGAATGCCCTCCAAATTTTCATCGACCATCTCATGCAAGTGTCCGTAACAAATGACATCAAGCTTTTCAAATTCGTCACTTGGGAAGTCTCGCAGCAGCTGTTCCGGTGGAAATTCCTCTCGCCCCCAAGCAGGATGGATCAACCCAAGCCTTATTTCTTCTACTTCAAAAACAGCGCGGTATGGAAGTGCTTGTCGCAAGTCAGGAGGATCGGAATTGCCATGAACTACAAAAGAACTGCGTGCTTCAGCCTGAAATCCACGCACTGTATCCAAATGCACCCAATCACCGGCATGCATTGCTAAATCTGCGGAAGCAACGGCTCGCCGTAATTCCGGGTGAGCTTGGTCCCAATGCCGAAGATGTGTGTCGCCGACCAACAAGACACTAGTTGTCACGGGACCACTCGCATTAGCGTCCTCATCTGACTCTTTGCTCCATCAACTTTCCGAAATTCGATCATCGTGACCTCTAAGGTCGTGAACCAGCACGCCAGACGCTACCGTTGCAACGACACGACCAATCACTTGCTGTCCGAGCAACGGAGTGTTTTGACTCCTCGAGCATAATGTGTCGACTCCCACCAGCCACTTCGCATCAGGGTCAATCAATGCAACGTCACCCGGAGCACCTATTCCCAACGTTCCCAGTCCAGGTAAAGTGAGCTGCCTGTCGAGATGCCAAGCACGGACCGGCCCCAGCGTTAGTCGCTCGATCGCGCTAGCGAGTTGAATATCACCAGCATTGATTACTCGCATCACATATGGAAGAGCAGTTTCAAGCCCTATCATCCCCGCTGGTGCATCCACGAGCGATAGGGCTTTTTCCTGAGGTGAATGAGGTGCATGATCTGTCGCAATTGCATCGATCGTTCCATCCACCAATCCTGTAACGCAAGCCGCGACATCACTTTCTTCCCGCAGAGGCGGGTTGCACTTCGCGTTCGTGTTATATGGCTCTGAAGGTTCGACGTCCAAAAGTGCATGATCCGTCAGTACCAAATGATGCGGTGTCACTTCGGCCGTTATCGAAACACCTCGTTCCTTGGCATCACGAATCAAGCTAACAGCACCAGCAGTACTGACATGCTGGATGTGAGCGTGACCTCCTGTAAGCGTTGCAAGCGCGATCTCACGTGCCACCGCCGTGTCCTCACCTTCGGCAGGGCGTCCAGCGACACCAAGTTGCGTCGCGACTGTGCCGTGATGCACGACACCTCCGTCGACGAGCGCTGGTGACTCACAGTGCTGC
>DKLZ01000057.1 GCA_002455955.1 Dehalococcoidia bacterium UBA6627 | reverse complement strand
TTGTCGTAAAGCATTTTCTCGAAGTGAGGAACCAACCACTTCGCATCGACACTGTATCGTGCGAATCCACCACCTAGATGGTCGTACATTCCTCCTGCCCACATTTGGCGGAGTGTATGGAGCACCATCTCACGCAGAGGTGGATTCCCGGTGTCGTGATCGATGCGCTGTTCGTGCATTAGTAGGAACTCTAGATTGGATGGGCTCGGGAATTTCGGTGCAGTACCAAAGCCGCCCCAGACGGTGTCGAAAGACGATCGCATCACGTCAGCTGCTTTCGCCGGGAGCTCTCCTGTTAGTGGGATTGAGTGGTCGCCTCGACTGTTTCTAGAAGTTTCTCGGATTTGTGCTGTGATGCTAGCGGCGGATTCGCGTAAATCATCTCGAGCATTTGTCCATGCTTCCCGTATTCTTTCGAGGATCTTTGGGAAACCAGGTCTCCCGAATCCGTCTTTAGGTGGGAAATAAGTTCCTGCATAGAACGGTTCGAGATCAGGTGTTAGGAAGACAGTCATTGGCCAGCCTCCTTGCCCTGTCATCGCCTGCGTGAAGGTCATATATACCGAGTCGACATCAGGTCGTTCTTCGCGATCGACCTTGATGTTCACGAAGTCACGGTTCATTTGGTCCGCGATTTCGTTGTTTTCGAATGATTCGTGTGCCATGACATGGCACCAATGGCACGCTGAATATCCGATCGATAACAAAATCGGCTTGTCCTCCGAACGGGCGACCTCAAAGGCTTCGTCACCCCAGGGGTACCAATCGACCGGGTTGCTTGAATGTTGGAGAAGATAAGGACTGGTTTCGTGGGTGAGGCGGTTTTCGAATACGGATGAACTGTCATTGATTTCGGAAGTGTTATCGGGCACGCGTAGTTCCGATCGATAAGAGTATTTTTCTGATTGTCACGTTAGCATTGGGATGGTCTCGTGATGCTATTAACCAACTTAAAAGATTCGACGTAATTTACCGTTTCTATCAGTGACGGTGGATACAAATTCATTTTCAGAGTCGCGCGTTTTCACGAGCTCGATTTTCTTGTCCGGGGAGACCGCTGGGTACGCATTAGAAAAATATAGCTGTTACAACAGATAAGGCCGCTCCGCCAAGGATAACGAGAACGCATGCCCATTCCCCCCAACCAAGATTGAAACCATTGTTTTGATCTGTCGGTGGTGGTGGTTTCCGTTCAGAACTGTGTTTATTTCGCATAGATTGGTCCGTTCATTGCGTGTTGGCGAGCCTAGCTTGAGAGCTGTGTCCGTAGTGTCCCAAGCGGTCAAAATGACTGACCTCGACTAATCCGACGCCTTCAGTAAGTGTCGATCGATCGGCGACAAGACCGAGCCATCGACCTTTAGGAGGACGTAACAGATGAACGTTGATGTCTGTGTTGATGTAGGAAGTATCCATCTGCTGATCTAATTCGGACCAGTCGGCAGCATAATTAGCCAGTGCGTTTCCGAAATCCGAGACCGATGCTAATCGTTGAAAAGGGGTTGGTACTTCGTTCTCCACGATTGGGTATTGCACGTCTACCCAAACGGAGTTTCCTAGTTCATGGCCGGGAATTGTTGGCCAGCGAGATTTCACCAAATGGTGATAACCACCGGTAAACGTTGTGCTACTTGGATTGTTCGCAGAAGTTAGCCACTCTCGTGGTGCTCCACGATCGAGCCCGTACTCTGTTTTTAGACCATTCGGATCGGTTGGTGCTGGAATTGGCTTTGTCGAAGGGCCTTCAGTGCGTCGCAGGAACAACACTTGACCCCGAGTGACCTCAAGTCCATCAGCGAGAACAGAGACACGAGCAACGATAACCCTTCGCCCTTGGCGAATCAGTTCGACGTCAGTTGTTAGAGGTGACCGTGGTACTGCACGAAATAGGTCGATTGTGAGTCTGGATGCGAAGAATATCTGTTCTGTTAGATCACGGGGGGGCAGTGCTTGTTCCGCCGCCCGTGCTACTAACGCAGCGACGGGTCCACCATGAAGAACGTCTGCTCCCCAGGCGCTTGCTGCGATGGGCATCGGCATTAATGTTGCGTCTTTAATGACGAACAATGGTGAACCATCGATGGTCGCGTGACTCATAGAGCTTCGATCGTGGTAGCGCGACTGTTTCAATTGCTAGTATCAGTCTTCTGAAGAATTACTTTGTCCGGAATCGACAGAAGGCCAGTGCGGCATTTCGTCAATCTTTTCAGCCGGGTTTTCCTCGGGCACATTCCTCGAACGGAACATGCCTAATTTGTGGCGAGCAAAAGTTGCGACGGGGGCTAGTGCGGCAGCAACAGGTATCCAGATGTGGATGGGACAACCCATACGTATGCCTCTTACGTATGCTCGATTTATTTGTTCAAAGTGAGAGTAGCAACGAGGCTGAACCTAGGATAGTTACGAGCACTGTGAAATAGCTAATTGACGTTTTCCGATAGCTTATCTGCCATAGCAACGATTTCCGTCTCACTGCCGCTTCCGGGATTCGTACCTTTGAGGGCCATTTCGTGAGCGAGTATTTGAACAGCTTGGTTGTACGGTGTTGGTATCCCGTGTTGTGCTCCAAGCAGTACGATCTCACCGTTGAGGAAATCGACCTCGATTCCACGGCCACGGGCGAGGCTTTGCCATGATGAAGTCCCGGGGCGGTCGTATCCCGATATCTCCCCTAGGGTAAATGCAGCTCTTCGCCGTTCCGTTAATTCATCTTGCGGAGCAACTTCGATCCCGGCGGCTGTAAAGCAAGAGTTTGCTTCCTTGATTATTTCCTGTAGTACCTGCCCACGCCTACTTTCGTGTCCAACCAGCGCGTCAACAGCATTGTTCAGGTTAGCTAGGAGTTTCGCGTACTTAATCCGCATCGGTCTCTGATCAGGGCGAGCTATCATCCGGCTGCTACTGATATCGTCACAGACTTGCTCGATGATTGCATCGACACCGTGAGGATAGCGCCCCGCATCCAGCCATGCGCTTAACGGCGTACCATGCAGGACGATCTCCCCTGGTTCAAGAAATACTGCAGGCATCATCACGAGCATTGCATAGACACGTCTGAATCGTCGTGCTGCCATTCGTTCGGAATCTACTCCATTTTGTGCACAAATCACGGGAATATCTGGTCCTGCTGAAGTGCGCAGATCATTAAGTGCAATTTCTGAGTCTTGAACTTTCGTTGTTAGGAAAACGACATCATCTTCGCGAAAAGCTATCTCTGCTGGATGGTCGACAGCTTCTATCTGCGCTGTGAATGTCTCCTCGGGAGTACGGACTGTGAGCCCCTTAGTCAGAATTCGTGCTAGGTGCTCACCCCGTGCGATCAAGATGACCTCGTGACCGTGTTGATGAAGGCGCGCACCGATTCCAGCTCCGATACCGCCTGCACCGTGGATGATGTATCGCATTGCTGCTCCTGGTAGCTCCCCTGCAAAGTATCGTGGTTGCTCTGCCGTCTATAGCTAGTGATGGTAATGGTAGGGGCAAGATGTCTCTACAGAGGTATGTCTTTGTATCCTCGTTATTAGCGGTCGAGTTCAGTAGTTCGAAGCGGAATCACATCTCTAGTTGTGCCATGTTAAGTGCGTGGATGGACATCCTGTTTGGCCTCTTGCAGCTCTACGTACGTCAGCAGGAAATCGCGTGCCATCGCGACTAAGTGACCTGTGGCATCACCTAGACCAACTACTCGGTGGTCACTGAGCGCTATTTTGAACTCGCACGGATTGTTTTCTCGGTCGTGTCCTAGCAGTTGAAGCAATGGTGATTCTCCCGTATCGATGATGGTCACTGGATGGCCATTCTCATGTAGCCGGATTACTTCCGCATGTCGACCTAAGTCTGTGACAGATGAAAGCTCTGTAGCGCTATCAAGAGCATTCCTATCGAGACGCATTGCGCGCAGTAGGTTCTCTGGTGGGGCTTCAAATACAGCCTCTGCGAAACGATGCCATTCATTTGCACCTGGTAGGGGCATGAGGAGAGTGCGGCTTACTGGGACAGAGATGTCGCGGAGAGCAGTGCATACCGCTAGCAGGCGCTGTGCGGCTTCAGAGAGCTCAGCTAATAGCTGTGCACCTAGCAAAGCCCTGTGGCTGCCATCTGCAAGGAATATGCGTTCCAGAATCGCATCTGAAACTACTTCAATTCGGCGCAGGCTCGCGCCGTCATAGGCTCGTAGAAATGTCAATTCGTCGCTGGTAGGGTAAGTATCTTCTCTCACCAGCACGCCATTTAATGTCTTGGTTCTTCGATCACAAGATTGTCTAGGTTGCCTAGCCCACTGATCTCTACCCGCACGGTATCGCCTGGTTTGAGCCACTCCTGCGGATCTCGCGCTTGCCCAACACCGGAGGGTGTTCCTGTGAAGATGACATCACCAGGTTCGAGGGTGAATGCTGTGGAGAGGTATTCAATTAGCTCTGGGATATCGAATAGTAGGTCACCTGTTGAGGCATTTTGTTTTTCGACGTCGTTCACGAACGTATTGAGAGTGAGCGTCGTTGGATCGGGTATGTCGTCGGCGGTCACGATCCAAGGGCCTGTTGGACCATGTGTGTCCCAACTTTTCCCCATCATCCACGTTGGAGTATGTCGCTGCCAGTCACGGACTGTTACGTCATTCCCATTCATATAGCCCGCTACATAATCGAGCGCATTTTCTGCTTGCACGTGCCGAGCATACTTGCCGATCACGACACAGAGCTCTCCCTCCCAGTCGAGCATGTGGCTTTCAGCAGGGGCGTAGATCGGGTGTTGAGGGCCGACTATGCAAGTCGAAACTTTGGTGAACACAGTTGGATGGTCTGGTAAGTCTCTTTCCATTTCTGACGCGTGTGCGCGGTAGTTGATACCGATTGCCAATACTTTCCCTGGTCTGGGTATAGGCGCTGTTAGTTGCACATTAACGGACGCAACAATGCAGCCGTTATCCACAGCCTGAGCATGACTTATTCCGCCGCCATCGAGCCATTCCAAGGTTTTGACTATTTCTTGGCTACCTGTAGTACCGACAGCCAGTAGATCGATCATGGTGCTCGGATTCAGTGCGTCCGCGTTCAGTTGAGGGCGAGCGACACCCTCGTCGCAAAGTCTGGCCGCTAGCGCTGTATTCAGGTCCACAATATCGTCGTTATCACGAACAACACCGGTACGTGTCATGCCGTGACGGATAAAACTAACAAGCCTCATTAGATTTCCTTTTTGTGCAGAATAACGCCATTAGACGGTCTCTTTGCTGACTTATCAACTGATCCAACATTTTATCCACAAGCTGTGTGAGATCACTTCAGGAGTCGTAGTACCAGACGTTGCATAAACATCTCTGCTCGTGATAGCTGGTCTAGGGAGATGTATTCGTTCGGTCCGTGTGCTTGTTCGATCGATCCAGGACCGCACACGACTGCGGGGATTCCTACAGCCTGGAATAATCCAGCTTCCGTGGCATAGCTCACCTTACCTGTGTGGTTATTGGTTACGGACTCTCCCAAATTTTCGGTCAGGCTCAGCGCTTCCATGACTACAGTGTCACCAGAATCAGTATCAAGCCCGCGAGTAGATGAAATTTGTTTGAAATCGATACCAGCATCGGGATAGATCGTGCGCATCTCTGGTAACAGTTCATCCGTGGCATAGCTCTCGATCTCGTTGAACAAAGCTTTGTCACTGTCAGTGCCGACTGTACGTATCTCGAAATCAAAGTAAGCATTTCTGGGAACGATATTAAAAGCGTTTCCGCCCTCGAAGACACCGCTTTGCAGAGTCGTATGTGCCACAGGGTAAGCCTCGTCGAATGGGCCAGAATCAGCTTTGCGTCGCGCGATATCATTGATCTTTGTTATTAGACGTGCACCGTATTCGACAGCGTTAACTGCTTGTGGTGCTAGAGATGAATGGGCTTCGATTCCACGGATGCGGCATCGGTATGCGTAATGTCCCTTGTGGGCGATGATGACGTCCATCGAGGTTGGTTCACCAATGATTGCCATCTGCGGTTTAGTATTTGCAACGGCGAGGTCAGCAAGTAGAGGAAGGATACCGACGCAGCCGACTTCCTCATCAGGTGAGAAGATGAGGTGTAATGGGGTTTTCAATTCAGCCTTAGTGAACTGTGGTAGGGCTGCAAGAACGACAGCCAGAAAGCCTTTCATGTCTGCGGTGCCACGGCCGTATAAACGGTCGTCCTTTTCAGTTAACACCCAAGGGTCTGTTGCCCATTCCTGTCCTTCAACCGGGACCACGTCTGTATGTCCAGATAGAGCGAGTCCACCTCGGTCTTCGGGTCCGATGATCGCATGCAGGTTTGCCTTGTTTTCCTGATGGGGTACCCGTTGCGATGAAATTCCTAAATCTAGTAGGTAGTTTTCTACGAACTTGATTAGTGAAAGGTTCGAATTACGACTTGTCGTGTCAAAAGCGATTAGCTGTCGTAGCAGCTCAATCGTGTTGTTAGTAGGTGAGTCGGATGCTGGCATGGGTGTGGCCCTAACGCCTGACGGACGGTTCTATGCCTCTTTGCATACGTCCTGAATAAACACTATTGCTTAGGCCTTGTCTTTTAGACTCAAGACGTTTCATTAGTAGGTGTCAAGTATTACGGTACTTGAATATTTTTGCTCAGCATCTGTTTGACGATCCTTGCTACCACACGTAGGCTCACGGTGTCACCATATTAGGTGATGCAGCGATGCACTTGGTTGGCAGAAGTCGGCCAGTAGAACCGCTGGGGGGGCCGAAAGGCTGAGATTCCGTCCGTCGGAACGACCCCAGGAACCTGATCTCGGTAATCCGAGCGTAGGGAAGCGGTATATGTCGAAGATGAGGGCTACTGGTCCAAATTTTTGACATTTCTCACTCTCTTAGTCAGTGTTCCCATGGTCCGTTCCTCAGTGGCACATTTCGCACATCGAGGAGTATCGAGATGATCGTGGAGATTCAGGTACTGCCAAATTCGTCAGGTACTTATAACTCGGACTACCGGCATGTCGACGCCGCGATCGCCGCGATTGATCGTAGTGGATTGAATTGTGAAGTCGGTGCACTCGGCACCACCATTAAAGGAAAAGCAAATCATGTATGGCCCTTACTCCGTGAGGCGCACGAAGCATGTCTTAAATCTGGTGCGAGTAGTCTCGTCACGATAGTCAATATTCATCAAACGGCATCGGAGCAGGATGAGATATCGATTGCCGTCCTCACTGATAAGTTCCGCGATAAGAGTTCGAGATCCAAAGGAAACGAGTACGGCAGTCATCATGACTAATGGGACACGAACTATGCGTGAGTTGCTGCCGGCTATGATCTTTGTTGGGCTGTTGCTAGTTGGTTGGGAAATGTGGGTTCGCGCTAGAGATATCCCGACCTATCTGCTGCCTCCGCCTAGTGATCTATGGCAGGCATTTATCGATCAGCGTCACGCACTTCCTGTCCATATACGGACGACTCTTGGTGAGGCACTTTTAGGTCTGCTATGTGCATCGCTACTTGGCGTACTTCTTGCAGGATTAATCGCAAGCGTCCCACTCATACGCCGTGTGTTGTATCCGCTGTTGGTTATAAGCCAGAACATACCAGTTCTGGTCTTAGCACCGTTGCTTGCAGTCTGGTTTGGTTTTGGAATGACACCGAAGGTCGTGATCGTGGTGTTAATTGGCTTTTTCCCGATCGTCGTGAACACGACAGACGGTTTGTTGCGTGCCGATCGCGAGATAGTTGAACTCGTGCGGAGTATGGGAGCAAATCGCTGGCAGATCTTTAGGACTGTTCTTGTACCGTCAGCGATTCCTTCGTTTTTCGCAGGCTTACAGATCGGTGCTGCGTATGCCGTGATTGGAGCCGTGATTGCTGAATGGATGGGAGCCAGCAGTGGACTGGGCCTGTTTATTACACGTTCTCAGCGAGCTTTCCGTACAGATCAGATTTTTATGGCTGTCGTTGTGATAGCACTCATCAGTGTGATGTTGTTCGCTAGCGTACGTTTGTTAGCACACTTTGCGATGCCTTGGAATCGGGACGGAGTTCAGGTAACGAAAACAACTTAATCTAATACATGTCGTAGTAATGGTTTACATATTCGCGTTAGAAGATTCTTGGAATCGGCCTGTGAGAAAGGGACATAAATGTCACGATTATTTTGGATTAGTGCGATTTTGCTTGCGAGCTTTCTCGTTACTGCGTGTACCAGTGACGGTGATGATTCGGAAGACATCGAGTCAGTCACTGTCATGCTCGACTGGACTCCAAACACTAACCACATGGGTATCTATGTAGCAAAGCAAGCAGGGTGGTATGAACAGGCCGGTCTTGATGTCTCGATCATCGAGCCGACAGGTGGAGTCGAAGCAATCGTTGCTGAGGGGCAGGCTCACTTCGGGATCTCTTATGCCGAAGCACTACTCCCTGCTCGTCATGCGGGCGTGGGGGTGACCTCAGTCGCTACGATCTTTCCGCATAACGAGTCTAGTTTAATGTCGCTTGCGAGTGAGGGTATTACTCGTCCGCGTGATCTTGAAGGTAAGAAGTATGGAGGCTGGGGAGGGCAACTTGAACGTCAACTTGTTGAAACACTGGTTGCTTGTGACGGTGGTAATTCCTCACTCGTCGAGTTCGTGGAAGTTGGCAATATTGACTACATCCCGGGTATGGATCAGGGGCGTTTCGATTTTGTCTGGGTCTTCGAAGGTTGGGATGTGATTCGGGCTCGCAATCTCGAGGGAGTTGAAATTTCTACTCTGCCTTTTATTGACTACACCGACTGCATCCCAGACTGGTATACACCAATAATCGTAGCTGGCGATGATTTGATTGCAGATGATCCGGAACTAGTAAGTACATTCTTAGAAGTGACTGCCCGCGGTTACGATTTCATCTCTGAAGAACCACAGATGGCAGCATCTTTGCTGCTTGGTGCTGTTCCAGAGCTGGATGAAGATCTTGTTCGCAATAGTACTGAGTATTTGTCCGATCGTTTCACTGACGGTTCTAGTTGGGGTAGGCAGCAAAAATCAATTTGGTCAGAATTCGAGGTGTTCCTGCGTGACTCAGGTTTGATTGACAGTGTTGTTGATGTCAGTGATGCATACACAAACGAATTCTTACCGTAGCTCATGAGGGGCGTCATTTAATTGCTGCAACTTAAATTCAACGTGACGAGGAATTGTGATTTCGAGGAGACACGTGACTGAAGCTGCAGTTCGGCTAGAGGGCGTGCGGCATGTATATGCCGGCGACCCTCCGGTGGTAGCTGTCGAAAATATTTCGATTGAAGCTTCGAAAGGGTCTTTTGTTAGCTTGCTGGGCCCCAGCGGATGCGGTAAGAGCACGATTCTTCGTGTACTCGCTGGTCTCATCGCACCAACGGCGGGTACCGCTTCAATCGATGGTCAGAGCGCTGTCGGTTGTTACAGTCTCGCTGCGCATATGCCTCAACGTGATCTTCTGTTGCCTTGGCGTCGAGTTGAGGCAAACGCGACTCTAGGAGCAGAAATTGCCGGCATTCCTCGTGCGGAAGCCCGTAGTCTTGCCGATCGACTTTACGAGCGTTTCGGTCTCGATGAGTTTGTACATGCTTGGCCATCACAGCTCTCGGGCGGGATGCGACAACGTCTTGCTCTCCTTCGCACCTTTCTCATGCCACGATCTACCCTCCTCCTTGACGAGCCCCTCGGCGCGCTAGATGCGTTGACTCGGCGTGAAATGCAGGAATGGTTGGAGAATGTTTGGCAAAGTGATCGCCGGACTGTCCTGCTGGTGACTCATGACATTGAGGAGGCGCTACTTCTTTCGGATGTTGTTTATGTCATGTCACCGCGCCCTGGTCACATCGTTGCTCGTATCGACGTCAACCTTGCCAGGCCACGACGCACTAGTGACATTATTAGTCCGGGCTTTGTCGAACTGAAAGAACGAGTACTAGAAGCCCTCCACATGCGGCCATGAAGCTGGCTAACTGATTGATTGGTGAGTCGCGATGACCTACTAGTTAGCTACTTTGTCTACTAACGGTCGATTCCAGCAATCCAAGTCACGCGTGTAATCTCGGGTCGCGCTCCAGCGACACCTTTGAGATCGGTGCCAAGCTGTTTCATGTGTTCGCTTACCCCGTGAGATTTCAGTGCTTCATCATTGTCATACTGTTCGTAGAAGTAGAAAATTGTCGGATTCTCCACGTCCTGATGGAGCTCGTACTTAGATACTTCAGGTTCATTTGTACTTACCGCAGCTACCATTTTTTCAAGGGCGGCTAGCATCTCTGATTCTTTCCCTTCGCGAGACTGAACTTTGGCAATTATTGTGATCATGGAAATACCTCCTGAGGGATAACTCACGTTAATGATCCTACCAACCGTTTATGTTTCTGATGAGCTTTGGTCGCGTTGGGAAGTGATTGTGAAGTTGACGCGCTATTCTATCTCTCGGTTCTTGTTTCTTGCTGACTGGGGAGTTCACTAATGCCTGATGTCATTGTGGTTGGTGCTGGTAATGCAGCACTCTGTGCTGCTCTAGCTGCTAGGGAGCGAGGTGCCGAAGTCCTGGTACTAGAGAAGGCCGAGTTTGGGGAACGAGGCGGGAACACATTTTTTTCCGGTGGCGGTTTTCGCTTTCCCTATAACGGGCTTGAAGACCTTCGTTCAGTGATACCTGATTTGTCAGAAGAAGAATTGAAACGCATCGAGGTTGGTTCCTACACAGAAGCAGATATGCGTGCTGATCTTATCCGTGTCACTGAAGGTAAAGCTGATTCGGAGATGGTCGATCACCTTATCAGCGAGGCTTATTCAACCGTCCGATGGATGCACGAGAAGCATGCACAACGATGGGTGCTGATGTACGGACGTCAAGCCTACGAAGTCGATGGCAAGCTACATTTCTGGGGTGGGATGATTACAGAAGCGGTAGGAGGAGGTGAAGGTCTGTCAGAGGGTCTGTTTAAGGCTACGGAACAAGCTGGTATTGAGGTCCGATATGGAGCAAAAGCATCTGCACTTTTGACTGATGAACAAACTGGGCGGGTCACCGGTGTTCGCGTACAGACGTCGGATGCAGTGGAGGCGATCTCGGCAGGAGCTGTAATTCTTGCTGCAGGTGGATTTGAGGCGAATGTCGAGATGCGCACCCGCTATCTGGGAGCAGGATGGGAGTTCGCGAAGGTTCGTGGTACACGACATAATACAGGTGAGGTGATCCGTCAAGCACTTGAGATCGGTGCTCAGCCATACGGTCACTGGTCTAGTGGACATGCCGTTGCCTGGGATTTGAATGCACCATCTACTGGTAACAGGAGGGTGGGCGATCTCTATCAGAAGCATTCCTATCCGTTAGGCCTGATTGTAAATATTCACGGTGAACGATTTGTAGATGAGGGAGCCGACTTACGTAACTACACATATGCTAAGTACGGTCGCGAGATTCTCCATCAGCCCTTCGGGGTTGCATTCCAAATCTTTGACCAACAAACCGTATCTATGCTTCGCGATGAATATCGCATTCGCGAAATAACCAAAGGTGAATCCGACACGATCGATGGACTTGCAGATACCCTCGGTATCGACGAAACCGGACTTGTCAGCACAATCGAGTCATATAATGCTGCCTGCCAATCTGGTGTGTTCAATCCAGCTGTCCTAGACGGATTATCTACCAAAGGTATTGAGCCACCTAAGTCCAATTGGGCCCTTCCGCTTAACGAACCGCCTTACTTTGGTGTAGCGGTTACATGTGGTCTTACGTTTACTTTCGGAGGACTTCGGATCAAGGCCAAGACTTCGCAAGTAGTTGATACCGAGGATCGTCCAATGCCGGGACTATTCGCTGCGGGCGAATTAATTGGTGGACTGTTCTACCACAACTACGCAGGTGGCACAGGATTGATGGCGGGTGCAGTATTTGGTCGTAGTGCCGGGTACGCTGCAGCTGAAGCTGTGCTCAGCTAGTTCTTCTGAAGCGAAAGTCGATTATGGAGATAAAGA
>DKLZ01000024.1 GCA_002455955.1 Dehalococcoidia bacterium UBA6627 | reverse complement strand
TTGGGATCTGATTCGATGCCGTTGGACATCGAAGGCCCGTAGTCAGGTTGCCAAGGAAGGAGTCGAACTACCATCGGTGTACCAACGGGGGAGTGGTTCATGCAGACTAATTGAATTTATCACGTCGATTCGACCGAATGTCCGAGTTGTTTTCTAGTTGAACTCCCATTTTCAATTATTTGATCTGAGATGACTGCTTGCTGTGCATACCTGTCGTACGCTTCTTACATGGACCCTTCGTCGACAGAGCCAGCAACCGATCGGTCGGAAGATAGTAAGGTCGATCCCAAGGCTATCTATCCATCAGAAGTTG
Organism: Dehalococcoidia bacterium UBA6627; assembly: GCA_002455955.1. Taxonomy (GTDB): domain Bacteria; phylum Chloroflexota; class Dehalococcoidia; order UBA2979; family UBA2979; genus UBA6627. The sequence continues at coordinate 6,156 of DKLZ01000024.1, read as the reverse complement.
ATCGTGCGACCTATGTTCGCAATATGTTCGGGGCGATTGCTGGTCGTTACGATCTTATAAACACGATAATGACCGCCGGTCGTCACTATGCTTGGCGCCGTTTCGCCGCGAACGAGCTAGTTCGTTCCAACGACATGATTGTCGATGTAGGTTGTGGCACTGGAGACCTAAGTATTGCCTGTCTCAAGGCTGGTGCACACTCCGTTCTTGGAGTTGATGTCGCCGCACCAATGTTAGTTGTCGCACGTCGCAAGGTGACACGCGTTCCTGCAGTTACGCAGACTATTAATTTTGTTGGTGGCGACGCGACAGCGCTCCCACTTTCAGATCAAAGTGTTGATGGTTGGTGCTCGGCATTCGTCGTACGCAACATTCCGGACCTAGACGTGGCCATTGCTGAAGCTTGGCGAGTGCTTAAGCCAGGTGGTCGTTTAGCAAACCTTGAAATTACTCGTGTTGAGCGTGGTCCGTTGCGATGGTTGGCTCGGTTTCATTTCACGAAAGTGGTGCCCTTAATTGGGAGATTGATTTCAGGTCACGCCAGCGCCTATCAATATCTTCCCATCTCTGTCGATCATTTTGACAGTGCGGAAAAATTCACTGAACGCCTCACTCGTGCAGGTTTTGCGGTAACGGAGGTGCGTTCTTTGATGTTTGGCACGATTGCTATGCATGTCGCGGAGAAGCCACACGTCAAAGTTGTATAAAGCTCTCTGTTTTTTAGTGCAAAAATGTATCTTCGAGCGGTTGGCGTGGGACGTCATCGTTGTTGTTGACCATATGTTTCGCCATCGGACCGAAAGTTGCAACTAGTTCGGCGATTTCAGTCTCACTAATATCGCAGTCGCGAAATGCCTGAGTCATGTGGCGCATCCAACGACCTGCCGAGCGGTGGGAAATAACGAATGGAAAATGACGCCGTCTAAGTCGAGGATGTCCGTATTGCTCGCTATAGCGTGGTTCTCCGCCTAACCATTGTTCCAGGAATAATTTCTGTTTTATTCGACCTTCGTCTAAATCCTGTGGGAATAGGGGGCGTAATTCCTTGTCATTTTCGACCTTGGTGTAAAACGAGTCGACGATACGCTCGATCGTCTTACGCCCTCCTATGCGTTGGAAGAGTTCAGGTTGACGGGTAGTTGGAACGCGGCGTGGAATGTCTCGTGAGTGTTCCTCTGTCATGCTTCTAGTATCGCGTGTTAATGCGTCGAGTGCGCTGAGAATCCGAGACAGTGCAATACAGGTAACGCTGGATAGCGGGGGAATCTAGGATTCTCGTCTGATCTATTGCAGCGTAAGAATGTCGATTTACGGTTTGTCTCGACGTATTTTCCCCAATTACATGATTGGCAGAGCCCTACCGGCGGTTCGGATAATATAGGAGGTCTCGATTTATTCATCACTTTCAATCTTAGCGAGGCCGTCATCTAGGGGTAGTCCAGAGCTACTATCGGTGAGCTGAACACTCGATAACGAGAATGCGATCGGATTCCACATGCGTGCAACTATTATCGATATTAAAGCTTATGAACTTCACGGAACTCAGTATTTCCAGTTGATTCTGAAGGACGACAAAACTCAGCGTTTGATCGATACGCGGTTGTCGTCGGACATGATCAATGGTGATTTGCAAGCTGGAGATGCTGTTGAGGTGCACGCACTATTGGGTATTGTTGACCGCGTCACCAAGATAGTGTCGGATGTGGACTAATTTTTAGTGCATGGTTTCCGTGACAAAACGAGTAAGCCAGTCGCAGTAGTGCTTCTCGGCTGCTAGCCTGCTGGTAATGCAATATCTTGCCGCGCATCTGTCGCGCGTGTCCGCGGACCTCTCCTTCGCATCAGGTTCGCTGCGATTCAAAACTTGGAGAATACGATACCTATGAGGCCGCTTTCCGGCATTGTCCGGCGGCTGATTGGTGGAACCACCTCAGCCGCATCGCCTTCTGAAGGTTCCCAAACCGACACTCGGCGTCGAAGTTCTAATGATGACCAATCGACAGGTGATCGGCCACGACGTAGGCGTGGGCAACGTGGTGGTAGAGGGCGCAACAAAAAACGAGGTGAGGTCGAGAATAAAGATTCGTTCAGCAAACCCAATAGGGCTAGCGGCAATAGTCCTAGTGGTACAGCTGCCCGTCGCAGAAAGAATTCGAATGTTTTGGAAAATTCACCTGACCGAGATCGGCGCAATGATAGCTACGGAGAGGACCGCAAAAATTCATATACATGGGGCCGTGTAGCACGCAGCGAGCAAGATCGTTTGCAGGGTAATCGCCAACGTGAGCGAGCTCGGAAGCGTAGAGGATTCCGGCCATCCCGTGAGTCACTTGAAGGACCGTTACCCGAGGATGTTGCCTTTCGTTCTGTTGAGGAAGGAGGAGCTGATGACATCTTACCTGCACGCCGCAGGCGCCCCAGTGGCATTCGGTCTACCGAACGTGTGATTGTCGGGGGTGCTCGGTCGCTGAGCGGGATACCGCGCACTATGGGTGGCGGTTCCACTCCGACGCACTCAGAAGATTCGACTGCTGAAAGTGAAGGTGCTTTCGGCGATCATCCCGAAAAAGTTGCTGGAGATTCTGACGATCCACCTACCGAACCTGACACTCAAAAATTACGTCGAGGGGGAGGTAAAAGTCCTGCGACACGCGAAGCTGCTCTTACCCGTGCAGAGGCAGAGGAAGACGATGATATACCGGTCGATCATGATCACGTCATCGAGGCGATTGAGGAACTACCTGCAATCATTGAGCATGATATCGAGGAGCTCGAACAAGATTTCGAGGTTCCTGCTGCGTTCACTGGTCTCGGTCTGAGTGATGAGTCGTTAGTCGCAATCACGCGACTTGGCCACACTGATCCAACACCGATTCAAGCTCGTGCTATTCCCGAACTGCTGGACGGCAACGATGTTGTTGGTATCGCACAGACTGGTAGTGGAAAGACACTTGCTTTCGGGCTACCGATGATTGAATCCATAGATGCCGATATGCCAGAGATTCAGGCTATTGTTCTTGTTCCCACCCGTGAACTTGCTCAACAGGTGCTCGACGTACTTGATGATTTAGGGCGGTCTTATGGTTTACGGACGGTAGGCTTACTTGGTGGTCATGCTTTGAAACGTGATTTTGCTGCACTGAGGGAACAACCCCAAATCGTAGTAGGTACACCAGGTCGGATAATCGATCACCTGCGACGTGAGACTCTTAGTCTGCGTTACGTTGGCTACGCTGTTCTAGACGAAGCTGATCAGATGCTCGATATCGGTTTCCTGCCAGATATACGAAGAATTCTCGGCCGTACTCCGAGACGGCGACAGACAGCCCTTTTCTCGGCCACGATGCCGACTTCGATTAGGCGCTTAATCTGGCAATTTATGAATGATCCGGTTACCGCGAAGGTTGATGCGGAATTAAGTACCGTCGATTCGGTTAAGCAGATTTACTTCGAGGTCGCACAGCGTGATAAGGCTCGTGGCCTACGCGAGCTAGTCGATCGAGAACTAAAAGGTCAAACCTTAGTCTTTTGCAAGATGAAGCGTGGAGTTGATCGATTGGCTCAAGATCTTGAGGGTACAGGTGTACGTGTTGGTGCGTTGCATGGCGACATGGATCAGCGTCGGCGCGACCGTGTAGTTCAACGATTCCGTTCAGGAGAACTGGACATCTTGATTGCGACTAATGTCGCGGCACGCGGGCTCGATATTCCAGAAATTACTCATGTGGTGAATTTTGATGTGCCACAAAATGCTGAGGAATACGTCCATCGTATCGGTCGTACCGGTCGAGCTGGGCGTAAAGGTAAGGCGATTACTTTTGTTGGCGAATGGGAATTTGACGAGTTCCAACGTGTATATGATGAGTTCAGTGAGTCGCTGAACAAGGAGGAATTGTCTCTCTATCAATCCAAATAGTGATTCTCGATAGTCGAACAGATAAAAAGGCCAGCGTGGTCACGGAATTCATGTAACAAGATTGGCTGCCTGCTTCGACTTTCAGAAGAGACATTGATTCATTTTGTTGATTTACCTTGTCGAGTTAGCTCGGAAGGGAAAAGGAATCGAATCAATGTTGTTAGGACTGCTTCCCTTCAACTAGTGCCTTCTGGAAATTCGACAAATTTACGGATTGTGGCGACAGTAGAATTCAGCTGATCATGGTGCGCCCAGTGACCAGCACCGTCGATTGTCACGGCGCTAGCGTTTTTGAAGTAAGTCTCGACGGGACGCCCTGCCACTATGGCCCGATTGAAATGAGAATCCGATCCGTTGATATGCAACACGGGCGCTGTGACATTGTTCCAGAGCACTTGTTGCTCATCAAATCTAAGGCTGTGAAGAGATGATCTGGCGTATATCCAAGGATCGAACTTCCAGATGTACCCGCCTTCAATTTTATTAGTGCCCCATTGAGCTAGATGCAATGCGAGCTCAGGACTGAATTGAGGGTTTGCCTGTTGCATCCGGTCACGTGCCTCCTCGAGGCTAGTGTAGACACGCGAGGAGCCTTTATCGACCTTTAGAGATTGCATCGCCCAAGCCCGAAATTCGTCCGCAGTCACGGGTTCTTGGTTAGCCCAAGCGCCTGCGCCTTCAATTGAAATCACACGCTCAAAATGGTCAGGGAATGTCCCTGCCGTCATCAGTGTGATCGCACCTCCGAATGAGTGCCCAATCACAGTAGCTCGTCCTCCTACAAGATCAATTAATTTTGTTAGGTCGAGTACGTTCTCGGGGATTCCGTAGTGGCTACCGCGTGACCATTCAGAGTCGCCGTGTCCACGAAGGTCGTAGGCAAGGACGTAGAAAATATCCGTGAACAATTCAGCAACATAGTCCCACATACGCGCATGGTCGCGCCCACCATGAACGAGAATCATGGGAGGCTTTGTTGTGTCACCCCAAGTCCAATAATTGATTTTCAATCTCTGAGATTGAAAATAATGTTGCTTTGGTTCGGACATGATGCTCGACCGTCCTTGCGAGTCTTTTTTCTTCTTCGACGTGGCAGAGTACCATCCGAAAGCCCAACACTTGACGATCAGTTGCAGTGCTCTCTACCGTCAGTTTCGTGAGCAACGATTACTTAGAGGAAAATCTGTCGCCAGCTCCAGCTGGCGACTCTCTCGCCTACCTGCCAGATTATGTTCGGGCACTCCTTGACCCGGATGTATTTCCAAATGCCCCATCAAGAGTTGAGTTGGTTCAGACACACATCTCATATGTCTTTTTGACTGATGACCGTGCCTACAAGACGAAGAAACCTGTTGATTTTGGATTCATTAAGCAAATTGACCTGGAAACTCGTCACCAGTTTTGCTTGCGGGAGGTAGAGCTTAATCGTCGGTTAGCACCCAATGTCTACCGTGCGGTAGTCCCTATTGTGATGCGCGAGCACGGAGTCTATGCGATCGGTGATAGTGATTCAGCTTCTGATTCAGAGATTGTCGAGTGGGCTGTCGATATGGTTCGACTCCCGGATGATCGGACGCTGGCCGCTATGATCGACGCAGATCTCGTTCCCGTGAACCTTGTGCAATTACTGGTTGCGGAAATCATTGACTTCCACGACTCGGCTACTGTCGTTACAAACAATCCAACTTTCGCCGGCGCGGCAGCTACTCGTGAGTGGTGGCGGCGTGAATACAGCGAAGCATCCTCGTTTGTAGGTGACACTTGGCCGGCAGCTGACCATCTGAAGCTCATTGCGTATATCAGCTCGATACTCGATAGCGAGTCTGTATTGTTCGATCAGCGTCTCTCGAGAAAGTGTGTCGTGGAAGGGCATGGAGACCTCCATGCAGTGCACGTTTATCAGATTGATGGAGAGATCGTGATTGTCGATTGCATCGAATTCAATGAGCAATTCCATTTCCGGTATCTAGACGTAGGCTATGAAATCGGATTTCTAGCAATGGATCTGGAGGCACGTGGGCGACCGGATTTGAGCGACGAGTTTGTTGGTCGTTACGTATCGTCCGTCGGTGATGAAACGCTCTCAGTTCTGCAGCCTCTTCATCGAGCTTTTCGAGCTTTTGTCCGCGGAAAAGTCGAGTCAATTGGTTCAAAGGCAGAGGAAGTGTCGGCCGAACAACGGTCAGAGCTTGCGGAGTCGGCGCGAGGCTATTTTTCCCTCGCTTCAAATATTATTGAGC
>DKLZ01000001.1 GCA_002455955.1 Dehalococcoidia bacterium UBA6627 | reverse complement strand
ATAGCAGCATCCCGCCGACGATCAATTACGAAACGTCCGATCCCGATTGTGACCTCGACATCACGCCAAACAAAGCACGTTCGGCTGAGCTCAACGTCGTTATGTCTAATTCATTTGGGCTTGGTGGTCAGAACGCTACCGTCATTTTCTCACGCTACAAAAACTAAGCCCTGTGGTCCTTACCAGATATCTCACCCTGCCAACGCTCTGCGCCAATTATTAGATGCATCCCAACTAAAGAACCGCGAGCCAAATCCAGTCCAGTGAAATCGTCGATCTTAAATATCGCAGAGACCTCGACTTGTCCTCCATCGGGATCAACTTCAACAGAACCACTGTCAATAATCGCAATTAGCTCTTGCTGAGCGCATTCGATAACCAACTCTCCTTCACTGATATCGACTATACCCACACGTCCGAGATTCCATGCGATCACGATTTCCACCGTCCAATGATCTTCGAAGAAACAGAACTCTCCATCAAGCGAAAGTTGAATCGTTCCATTCAATAATTCGGAACGTTCAGTAACCTCGCCAGAACATTGAATCGAATCAACAAATAGGTGCATTTGACCATCGTACCTAGACCATGATCGTCGATCGAGAAGGGTATCCTAGATGGATAGACATAGCAGCCAAGGTCGGAAATGGATATCTGTTACCGGAATAAATACAAGACGAAATTTAAAACTGCCTGACGTAACGAGTATTGATTAATATTCGAGATTCTATATCTAACAGATTTACCAATCAGAACTATACAAAGATTAACCAATAAGCCTCGCCGCGAGTGATCTAGACATTTATGATAAAAGCCATGGGTCAAGAAACGTTCCCGAAGCGGTTAGCTGTCGACTGCCTCTGGCTTAGGCGTACTCTAGATACAAAGCGAACTGAAGACCCATTTCTGATGCTCTGTACGCACATCGTAAGGGACGGGCATGATTGCATCGGCCCCTTCCTAGAGAACATTGAGACCTCTTGCCAGCTATGGGAACCGAACGAACGTTTAGCATCTCAGCGCGCAAAAGCTGACAAACAATCAGCACCCGCTTCGGAAACCAACACGACATCTACTTAGACGCACACACAACAGACCGCTATTCTCTTCCAGTCCACGAGTTGAACTTGGTTCCCTCGGACAAATGTCCTGCGAGACCAAGTGTGAGATGAGAACAATGCCGAGGTTGAAGTGACCAACTCGCTCACTCCTGATCAGAAAGCCGAGATCGAGGAACTTCGCAGCGAATCACATGAGACGCTACGCCCGACTGTGGTGAATCTGGAGAAGATCTTATACGAGGCCTTACCAGTGCTCGATCATGGATTCATCCGCGTGATCGATTACATGGGTAACGATTCAGCTATCGTCCAAGCCGCGCGTACCTCCTACGGTCGTGGGACGCGTCGTTCGCGAGATGACGAAGGACTCATCAACTATCTGATGAGAAATTGGCATACCTCACCGTTTGAAATGTGCGAGATCAAGCTCCACGTAAAACTCCCAATCTTCGTCGCTCGACAATGGATCAGGCACCGTACAGCCAACGTCAATGAATACTCAGCAAGATACTCAATCCTCGACAACGAATTTTACGTTCCTGAACGGGACCAGCTTCGATCACAATCAAAGACCAATCGCCAAGGTCGGGGAGAGTTACTCGGCGAGACCGAATCAAACCACGTGCTAGAACTGTTGCGTGAAGATGCTTTACGCGCGTACGCACATTACGAAGAAATGCTGAACGAATCGCCAGATGGTAGGGCGGTTGATGACAATCGAGATGGCCTCGCGCGCGAGTTAGCACGAATGAATCTACCGCTCAGCTTTTATACACAGTGGTACTGGAAGACCGACCTGCATAATCTGATGCATTTCCTGCGACTACGTGCTGATACTCATGCACAACACGAAATCAAGGTCTATGCAGACGTGATTATTGAAGAGGTAATGCAACGCTGGGTTCCAATCGCGACAGAGGCCTTTAAGAACTACCGACTCGGTGGTATCCAACTTTCTGAAAAACAACTCGTGGTCGTGCAACGAATGCTGGCCGGAGAACAGGTTGCACGTGAAGGCAGCGGAATTTCAGCTGCAGAATGGCGCGAAATGATGAACGGCCTTGGACGTGGTTAAGACGCTCTGGGCACATTCCGTTGTTAACTCATGCTCTCGTCGGTAGCATCGAAAAGTATCTCGGAGGTTTGCAAACGTGACGCTCGACAAAAACATTGCTCAGGAAGGTGCCGACTGGATCGCTGAGATGGTAAGCGAAGATCTCGGCGGGTTTGTACCTTCCGAACTCGTGGACTTAATCATGGAATTCGAAGTGAAGATCCGTGATGAAAGCGGTGACCAAGAGCTCGATCACCAATCCATGGTAATGAAGCTGGTACCTTTGCTTGAGGAAGACGGTGTTCCGATGAAAGACGGAGCTGTCACCCCATACCTAATTGCGGAGATCCTTCACTGGGAAGACGAGTTCTTTGCGATGGCTGGTCGACCTCGAATCATTCGCTCCTAGAAGAGCTCTCTCTAAGCGTCTGCTGAGATTGGCAATCCAGACCGTAACGCACGTAATCTCCGAATATTCTCCAGATCAGGTCCGTTGGCTTTCCCTTCAGCGTCCTTAAAACCAGGGACCTCGAGTAGAAATGTCTTCCCTTGAAAGGCCGAATGTGCCGTTATTGCTTCGAAACCATCGCTACCTATGTGACCTTCACCAAGGTTTTCGTGTCGGTCACGAAGGCCACCGCACTCTACTTTCGAGTCGTTAGCGTGCACGACAGCGAGATATTCGAGCCCAATAACTCGATCAAACTCGGTCATTGCAACGTTGATCCCGTCGGAGCTACTTATGTCATATCCAGCAGCAAATGCGTGGCACGTATCAAGGCAGACTTGAAGTCGTTCCGATTGAACGCGATTTAATAACGCACCTAATTCGCCAAAATCTTTCCCTATCTGCCCTCCCTGACCTGCCATATCTTCAAGTGCCAAAATTGCCTTCCCGGGCGAGTTTTCAATGATCGTTACCAACGCATCGGATACTTGATCGATCACCGCTTCCATACCTCTCCCCTTGTGTGATCCGGTATGTAAGACAACTCCCTTGGCATCAATCATCTCTGCAATGCGGAGAGCAAACTGCACAGAATCAATGGATTTATTAAGGTGCTCAGGATCCTCCGTTGCGAGATTTGCCAGGTAGATGTTGTGAATCCATACATCGGTAATCGCTGAACGGGTATGGAGATCACGGAACTTAGCGATCGCGTCTGGTTTGTGATTTGTCTGGCGCCAAGTCTGTGGTGAACTGGCAAATATCTGTATGGCCTCAGCTTCAATCTTTTCGCCGTTTTCAATAGCTGTAAAGATGCCTCCTGACGACGATACATGAGCTCCTGCGACAAATTCTGACATTGCGATTCCTCTGTCCTCATGAACCATCGTACTGGCTAACTGATTGCTTGCTTCCCTTATTTACGTATAAATCATGTCAAAGCTTGAAGAGGTCTATCGGAAAATGATCGTTTTGATCAAACCTGAGACAATCCGGATTAACGCTTTGACCATTTGCTTTACAGACAACACCCTCTATTACGTCGATTCAGTGATTCGTAAACTGTCTGACAACAGCATTCACCCTCATCGAAACTAGGAGTTACCTACGATGATGATCAGCGAGAAGTTAGCGAGTTCCCTGAGTACCCAAATAGGCCGTGAGTACTTCGCAGCAATTCAGTACGACATGATAGCTGCCTACTTCGAGCGTCATGCACTTCCGGAACTCACTGCTCTTTTCCGGGCTCAAGCTGATGAAGAGTTAGTCCATGCACAGAAGTTGCTCGACTACATCACAGAAGCTGGCGGCATCGTGGAAATTCCAGAAATTAAAAAAGGATTAGCTGACTTCAACACCGTTGAAGAAGCTGTCCATACCGCTTATCAGAACGAAGAGGCAGTCACCAATTCGATCAATGAGCTCATGGACCTAGCGATTACTCAGAATGACCATCTAACCCGTGGGATGCTTCAGTGGTTCGTCGACGAGCAGCTTGAAGAAATGAGTCTCCAAAGCGACCTGCTAACAGTAATTCGCCGTGCAGGCACTGATTTACATTATGTCGAGCAATACGTCGCAAAATTACCTATGACCCAAAAAGCAGTATCGATTGCTAGTCGTCCTGAGTGAACTCGCGACGATAGCCCTCGGCTCTATCAGAGAGAATCATACACCGCGTCGATGAGTGCAATGTTCCGTGGATCTCGCCAGCTACGGCCGGCTTGGTTACACACATAGGCAAAGCCGAGTCGTTCGTCTGGATCAGCAAACCCGACTAAAGCACTCGCTCCATAGTGCCCAAACGTTCTCGGGTTCGGCCCAAGTGGGCGAACATCCGGAATGGTGAGCTGAAAGCCAAGTCCAAAACGCGTCGGACGCCCGAGAACAAGATCTTCACCATCAGCCTCAATTGTATTCGCGCGTTCGATAGTTTGTTCGGAGAGTACCCGCACACCGTCGATATCCCCTCCGCGTGCCAATGCACCGAAGAGACGTGCAACACCTCGGGCATTCCCATGCGGATTCGTCGACGGATATTCTGCCGCGCGCCAGGCACGTGTATTAGCATTCGTCGATCCATCCTTTTTCTGAGGTGGATTCCGATACGCCATATATCGTCCAAGTTCGAGACCTTCGAGAGTTTTAGGATCCTGAGTCAACCATGGACGACGATTCGGGTCCTCTTGGCCTCGGTAAGGAATCGCATCTGCTACGCGATAGTCGTACTCGGCTCCAAAACCAATCAGCAAGTCAACGCCCAACGGTTCAGCAATCTCCTCGCGGAAGAACGTTCCAACACTCCGACCATCAACGCGACGCACTACCTCGCCGCCCAGAAATCCATACGTATTGCTGTGGTAGCCATGCCCACTACCAGGTGTCCACCATGGAGTCTGAGCCGCAAGCTCCGACGTCATTAACTCCCAATCAAGAAAAGAACCTGGAGGGAGCGGTTTTCGAACGGAAATAAGACCAGCTTCATGGGTGAGCAATTCACGTACCGGTATACCTGACTTGCCGCTCTGTCCGAATTCGGGCCAGTAGGTTGAAACTGGCTCCTCCAAAGTAATTAGCTGCTCGTCTAAGAGACGAAGGACTGTTATCGCCGTTAAGGCTTTACCAATAGAATAAATCCCGACAATCGAATCACTCTCCCACGGTCGAGTACGAGCTTCGTCTAGCCATCCGCTCCAAAGGTCGACCACAGTCAGGCCGTCAATAACGACCGAACAAGCGGCGCCGACATCACCGCGCTCAATAAAATTCCGCGCAAACGCATCGCGCACATTGTTAAATCTTTCGTCACAATGACCGCTAATCTCAACGCTACCTGTCATACCACCTCATGCCGCTTCTAGAATCAGCTCTCCCTAGAAGTAAGCAGTGCTCGACCAACGACCTTAAGCTCGAGAATTGGTTTCACTCCTTCAAAGATTGGGAGGACAAGAGCGTCTACAACATAGCGAGCAATCGGATCTTCTTCGGAATAACCCCAACCCCCGTGGAGAAGTTGAGCTTCACGGGAGACCTCGCCGGCAATATCACACGTTAATAGTTTAGCCATCGATGGTTCGACCGCCCTTGTGTCGAAATCACGAGCTGCTCGATAGGTCATCTGACGTCCTGCAGCAATCAGGGCAGCCATCCTACCGATTTTGTATTGGGTAAGTTGAAAGTCGGCGAGTGCCATTCCGAATTGACTACGTTGCTGAACATACTGGCATGCCTTTTCAAGTGAAGCCTGTGCGAGACCACAGGCACGGCCACCGGTCTGCAAACGACCGGCAGCAAAACCGCCCATCTGAAGAAAAAATCCTTTATCAATTCCTTCATCACCACCGACAAGATTTTCGTGTGGAACCCAAAATTGATCGAACGCGAGAGTGAAAGAGTGCATACCTCTGTAACCAGGAGTGGGGTTAGCTGTACCACTAATCTGCCCGCCTTCTGGCTGCCGATACTCCCATTGGCGTCCGTCAAAAGCAGGTTTTCGAACGATGAATAGCGAAAGACCTCGGTTTCCTGAGTCGGGCTCACCCGTACGAGCAAGCAGTCCGATTATTGTCGCGCGACCAGAAAAAGTACTCCAAGCTTTCGCGCCCGTAATCCGCCAACCTCGCTGACCACCGAACTCCGCCGGTTCTGCACGGCATTGAAGAGAAGCTACATCAGAACCAACATCAGGTTCGGTGACTGCAACGGCGCAAATCTCCTCACCGGTCGCTATCCGAGGCAGCCAGTACTGCTTCTGACTGTCAGTGCCGCCAGCAAGTAAAGCTTTGGCGATAATTTCGGGGCGAGTGGCAAGCGAGCCGGCTGCACCAAGCGAAGCCGTTGAGAGTTCTTCCGTGATGATAATCATCGGGAGATCACCCATTCCCGTGCCGCCATACTCTTCAGGAATCGAAGAGCCAAAGAAACCCTGTACGCCAAAACTTTCAAGAAGCCCATCAGGAACTAATTGGTCTTCCTGATGAATCTTTTGTGCGATAGGAAATACTTCATTGCGAGCGAATTCGCGTGCCATATCACGGGTGAGATTCGCCACTTCATCCTCGAGATCGCAGTTGTTAATGCCAAGAGATTCGATCACTTGGCGCCCAACTTCTCGAATACGACCTTCATTCGCCCCGAAACGGATGGCCTGTCGCGTCGATTCAAGATCAAGCTCAGCTAGATCACTTTCGTGAAGGCCGAAGTCTTCCCAAGCACTTTCAAGATTAGAACGAAGTGCTATCACCACTTCAGCAGCGTAGATCAGGGCATATTCTGCTTGGAGTGTGTCGTTTGTGTTATAGCCAGCGAGTCGTTCTGCATAACCCGTTAACTCATGCGCCGCGCGGGCTTGCGTTGCCAAGTAGGCTAGGCGCTCCGTGTGCACCTGATAATCATCAATCAAACGACCACCATTAGTTATCTGAGCTGCGTGCTTAATCGCAGCGTCGACAACGGCCCGAGCAATATCAACTAACTCTCGCGCCGTAGTCAACGGTGTAAGTGCGATCGTGGTAGCCATTCAAGCCCCCTACTTCACATGGACAGCGCGACTGGTTCCTATCGCGACTTCGGAATCAAGACGGTGTAGTCGAGATCAAGCACCACATTGGGATGGTATCGCTCTCGACCGTTGTCGTCGGTCACAGTGGCCGATCGCAATTCGTTGCTAGGATCAGCGTTCTTAGTAGCAACTAGGCGTAATCGAAGTGCACCTGCATCGGAACGATCGAGATCAATGCTGTCCAGCACTTCGGTCCAAGCAAACAGGGTGTCACCACCGAAACTCGGATTGGAATGTGTCCCTCCATTAAAAGCAAGGACCCGAACAACATTTTCAAGTCCGTTGTAACTAAGGGCACGCGCAACGGAAATCACGTGTCCACCATAAATAACACGCTTTCCGAAACGAGAATCTTTAAGCGCATGCGCGTTGAAATGCGCTCGAGCCGTGTTCTGGTAGAGGCGAGCTGCCATCTGATGCTCGGCCTCCTCAACAGCGACACCTTCAACGTGATCAATTCGTTCACCAAGCTCGTAATCCTCCCACCACCAACGACCGCCGGTAATAGCCGGATCAAAGTCAGAGAGATCAAGCTGATCCGGAATTATCAATTGATCCTTATCAACAAACTCCGGAGTTATTGGTTTGTCGTCTACCCCGATGGTCCTGTCCGGATTGCGCTTATTCATCAAGACCCAGCGGATAAACGACATTACTTCTTCACCACGTTGATTCAGACCGACGGTACGCACCCAAGTAACGCCGGTATCTCCGTTGCTGGACTCTCGCTGTCCAATCACTGTGGTGTTAGAGGTGATCGTGTCACCAGGATAAACTGGCACGCCATAGCGCAAGTCGGCATAGCCAAGATTGGCAATTGCGTTTAATGAGATGTCTGGAACCGTGTTGCCAAACACAATGTGAAATACAAGTAAGTCGTTCACAAGTTCACGTCGGAAACCTAGGGAACGCGCGAACTCCGCATCGCAGAACAACGGATAGCGCGAAGCTGAAATCGCAAGGTAAACCGCCTGATCACCTTCTGTAATCGTACGCGGCGTGGCGTGGGTAATCTCAAGCCCAGTTGTTAGATCTTCGAAATAGTTTCCGGTACTAGACTTCGTGTAGTTCGAACCAACTAGCGTCACTGAAGTACCTCCTTGAAACTATCGAGTCGAATATTGTAGAGGCGATGTCCGTATCAGCCGAGACAGGCTTCCTTATGAGCGATATTCGCCACCGTCCAATGAAGACCTCGAGTTACGATCAATTCGATCGACTTAGTGGTACATGGAGTTGGATTCCGTGACAATCCCATTCCATATAGGAAAAGTGGATTGCCCTGGTCGCTAGACTAATGGTGAAAGCTTATATACACCTCAGGCATCGTCAGTAGATTTAGAAAGGATACCCCATGGGAACTAAAGAGCTCGAAGCACTGATTACGGTACTCCAGACAGAACTAGCCAAAGGGAGAAAAAACCACGTGACGGGTACCTGGCACATCCACTTCGAAAAACGTGATGACCTCGAAAACCCTGTCTTCTCGTTCAACAAGTGCGAGTCAGAAGTCTACTGCGAAGAAAGACCGACTGTGGTGGGAGTCGATGGCACTATAATCGATGAAGGTGGACCGCTCTTCTAGCTCTTCGAGTCTGAGGAACGTTCCTAAATTAGAAGCAGCAGACCGTCCTTCGCTACGAAACATAGTGATTGTTTCAGCAACTACATTTCGATAGAAGAAACTCAGAATATCGAGCTACGAAACCACGCCCTGGCCACGTAATTCCTCGAGTCGGTCATCAGTAATCCCGAGATCTTCCTGCAGCACTTCGTCAGAATGCTCACCCATGAACGGCCCATGACGAATCGGGACATAGCTTGCGGACATCCGAGGAGCAAAACCAAGCAAGCGGATTTGACCATGTTCAGGATGATCGAGCGTGTTTACAAATCCACGCTCGTTAAGGTGTCCATCATGAAATAAATCGTGAGTGTCGAAATTCTTGCTTACTGGCACACCTGCAGCACCAAGGATACTCATCACCTCGTCCTTGGTATGACGGGACGTCCACTCCGAAAGTATCTCGTAGAGTGAATCGAAGTTATCGACACGCGACTCACCAGTCGCAAAACGTGGGTCTACGGAAAGTTCAGGCAACCCAATAGCAGTAGCCAGTGAGTCCCACATTCGATCAGTCACGCACATAATAAACGCGTAATCATTCGCACCTGTATCACTGTCGCTGTCCGTGGAGTCCGATGGGGCACAAGGGTAAAGATTGACAGTCGCAGTACGACCATTCCCCTGCCTACGTGCGACCGCATCTCCCCAGTCAGCCCCATTGGCAATCTGAGTCCGCATGAAATAAGTCATCGCCTCTTGCATCGATATCTCGATGTGCTGACCTTCACCTGTGCGCTGTCTCTGTACATAGGCGGCAGTAATAGCTAACGCTAGTTGCACGCCAGTACCCGAGTCACCGGTTGTAGGACCCGGTCTCATCGGCGGCCCAGACTCTTCGCCGGTGACGGAAAATGCGCCTGCTGCTGCCTGTGCCACCATGTCGTAGCATTTGTAGTCGGAGTAGGGCCCAGAAAGACCAAAACCTTTCAACTGGGCGTAAATAATCTGCGGATTTGCTTTCCGCATAGTCTCGTAGCCGATGTCAAGTTTTTCGACTACCCCTGGTCCATAATTCTCCACGAATACGTCGTAATTAGGTGCCATATCCAGAAGTAATTGCCGACCTTCGGCCTGGGCGAGGTCAAGCACTATGCTTCGCTTATTACTATTCCAGTTAAGAAAGTAGGGAGAGCTATCCTGTCCGAGTCGCACACGACGACCCGGGTCCCCGGTGACAGGTGGTTCAACCTTGACTACGTCGGCTCCTAACCAAGCTAGCGCTTGAGTACACGATGTCCCTGCCTCGTATTGAGTCATATCGAGCACACGGACACCTTCAAGTGCCGTTGTTGGTGTCGGGTTTCGCGTAGCCATCAGGTCTCTCCTCGGGGAACCCTTCCTACTCAGTCGCAACGACCTCTCACGCAGCTAACTCATCAGTTGGTTGGTGTGTGCCAACCATACTTCTGAGGCTTTCGAACCGCTTCTATGCCGATGCGAATGTGAACAATCGAGGGCCCCTCACCGCTGTTCGCCTCTGTTAATGTCGCTTCAAGTTCGTCGGGTTCGGTAACAAAGTAGCCACGCCCGCCAAACATGTCAGCAATCCGCTCATACCGTGCTTCCGGAGAAAACACGTTCGGGGGCGGTGCGGTATTCGGATCAAGCTCGGTAACACCGCCGCCAATACCATTGTTGTTAAGTATAACAATCGTAATTGGCATGTTATGTCGAGCCATGGTCTCGTATTCCATCCCGGAAAATCCGAAAGCAGCATCGCCCTCAAGGGCGACAATGCGCTTTCCTGGATTTACGACCGAGGCAGCGATTGCAAAACCAAGCCCAATACCCATCGTGCCGTAACTACCCGCATCCA
Organism: Dehalococcoidia bacterium UBA6627; assembly: GCA_002455955.1. Taxonomy (GTDB): domain Bacteria; phylum Chloroflexota; class Dehalococcoidia; order UBA2979; family UBA2979; genus UBA6627. Next base: position 618 of record DKLZ01000001.1, on the reverse strand, counting down.
AACGGGTTCTTGCTCCATGATTTGGTAACACAGTCCGACCAATGTCCATTGTTCCGGCGCCCTCGGACACAATAATCGTGTCCTCTGGCAATGTGTCGCGAATTGCTTGAAGTGGTCGGTAGTAATTCATCGGCGTCGATTCGTCCGCCATTAACTGATTACTTATCTGGACATTCTCCTTCACCTTGCTTTCAAGCGCGGTACGCCATGTCGTTTCAGCCGGATACTGCCATGGCTCTTCGTCAAGAGCCTGATTCAGCTGCCCGACGATCGCAGACCCGTCACCAACGAGTGCTACTTCTGTTGGGACGTTAGTGCCAATTTCCTCAGCGGCAATATCGACCTGAATGATTCGAACATCTTCGGCCCAGCGTGGAGATTTACCAAAGTGAAGAATCCAGTTAAGGCGCGCTCCTAACAGAAGCACAACATCTGCCTCGCGCAGTGCGAGTGAACGAGCAGGCGAAACAGCGAGCGGATGATCGTCATCCACCACGCCCTTACCCATCGGAGTGGGAAGGAATGGGATTTGGGTCTTCTCAATTAGTTCGAGCACTTCGTTCTCGGCACGAGCCCAAGCCATACCTTTACCTACTATGACAAGAGGCCGTTCCGCGG
>DKLZ01000072.1 GCA_002455955.1 Dehalococcoidia bacterium UBA6627 | reverse complement strand
TTGCCCGTTGGGCCCTTGGGTATTTCGTCGACGAAGATGACTTTGCGAGGAACCTTAAAGTCGACAAGTCGTGTCGAGACGTAATCACGCACATCTCCTTCACTTAGTTCGCTATTCTCCACTAGTACGATTGCTACAGCTACATCTTCGCCGAGACGATCGTGCGGTACCGCGAAAGCAACCGCTTGTTCGATTGCATCGTGATTGAGCAATACTTCGTCGATTTCACGTGGAGAGATCTTTTCGCCACCGCGGTTAATAATCTCCTTAAGTCGTCCAGTCAAAAATAAATAACCGTCCTCATCCAGATAGCCTTGATCGCCTGTACGGAACCATCCGTCTGTGAAAGCACTGGCGTTTGCCTCGGGGTTACTTTCGTATCCGGCGGTGACGTTGTCGCCGATGATGACGATTTCTCCAGTCTTGCCTTGTTCGAGCAGGACACCTGCATCGTCCATGATGGCTATCTCTACATTGCTGCCACGGCCCACTGATCCTGGTTTACGTGCTTCTGGTGGGAGTGGGTTGGATGCCATCTGATGTGATGCCTCTGTCATTCCATAAGCTTCGATCAGAGGTGCATTAAACATATCTTCCATTTCAGCCATGACGGATGGAGGAAGCGAAGCTGACGATGATCGCATGAACCGGAGTGGGTGATGTTTGATCAATTCTTCTTTGCCACGCGAACGCGAAAGAATGAGCTGATGCATAGTCGGGACCGCGGTAAACCAGGTTGGCTTAGCTTTCTCAATCCATTCAAAAAAACGGAATGCGTCAAAGCCAGGTGAACAGGCTACAGATCCTCCAGCTTCGAGTGATGCGAGAACGGCGGCCATGAGGCCGTGGATGTGAAATAAAGGCATCACGTTAAGGCAGCGATCTTCTGGCGTCAGTTCTAGATGGGCTCGAATGTTGCTCGCAGATATCGTCATATTTCGTTGCGATAAAGGGACAATCTTCGGCCGAGATGTCGTTCCTGAAGTGTGTAGCACCATAGCGATTTCCTCCGGAGAGGGGCGAAGTGGATCCACAGGATCTAGTTCCGTGCCTTCATGAAGAAGAGTGAGGTTTCCGACTGAGCCAGCCAGTGTCAGGCATTGGACGTCTTGACCAGCGGCTGCACGAGCGGATTCTGCATCTCCGTCGATGGTAATGAGTGCTCGCGCGTTGATGTCATTAAGGTAGAAGCGAAATTCGTCTTCACGATATGCAGGGTTTAGTGGTGCTGATGTTCCGCAGCTTGCAACGGCGAGGAATGTCGTAGCCATTTCACTGCCGTTAGGAAGTACAATCGCAACCCGATCGCTAGTTCCTATGCCGATGGAAGCCAGCTGACCTGCTAGCCGGTCGACTTCGGTACGTAGTTGTCTATAGTTGCGAGAGCGACTTGCTGGATCAGTAATGGCGACGTCGTCGTCGGCACCTGCGTTGAGCAGCTCACGAATTGTCTCTGGCATGAGCATCTCCTATCGGTCGGATCGAGATTTATTAATCAGTTCTGCGGCACTCTATGTATCTATCCTATCGATATCAGAGCTACGTAAACGTTGAGCTCTTAATTTGCCGGATGTCGTACATGGTTCGATCTCCATTTGGTGCGTGAAATGAGTTTCAGTATTTTGTTCGGGATATGGTTAAGGCTCTCGCGGCATACTATTGATTGCACCGTTAATGACACCGACGAGCTACAAGGAAACTACAGATGAGTAAATTTGGAAAACGAGTCGGTATTCTGGGTAGTGGGTTTGGCACTCGCATCACCGCCAGAGCGTTACGTGATGAGCACTGGGATATTCGAGGTCTCTTTTCTCGAAGACCAGCGCGCGCGAAGGAAATTGCTGAAAAGCTTGAGATTCCATTTCACACAGACGACGCTGAAGCACTCATAGTTCGCGATGATATCGATGCAGTCGTGGTTGCAACACCGACATCGACCCATCATCGATTCGTAATGGCCGCTCTTGATGCCGGGAAGCATGTACTGTGCGAAAAACCTTTCGCTTACAACCTTCAAGAGGCTCGCGAGATGAACGCTGCCGGAGATGCGTCAGGTTTAACAACGATGTGCAATTTTGAGTTCAGATACGGGGAACATCGTCTGCACCTCACACGTTTGATCGATGAAGGAACGATAGGAGTTCCGCAGTCGGCAACGGCGACTCTTTATAGCGCTAAACAAATGACATCGGTGTTGGACTGGCGCTCACAGCTGGAGATGGGCGGAGGAGCTTTGAATGAGCATGGTTCTCACTATCTCGATGCACTGCGTGGCTGGATGGGAGAAGTGACGTCCATTTCTGCCCAACTCGCAGCTCATGAGCCGGTTCGGACTGATCCTGAGACAGGTGCCGAGGTTCAGAGTGATACAGATGATTTCGTAGCGGCAACCCTGACGTTTGCGTCCGGTGCGATCGCGAATGTGAGCATTATATGGAGCGAGAGAGTGCCTGCCCGAGGAGACTTATATATCACCGGACCAGGTGGAACGTTGCACCATCAATCATCGAATGGACTATTTCGAACAGGAACAATCACGCATACACCGGTATTGGTGATGCAAGAAGGAAGGCCAGAGATTGGAGAAGAAAGCCCACCACTCACTCTTCCTCCCGATATTGAGCCATTACAAGGCGAATTGATGGTTGTCGAGTCGCGGCGACTGCTGAGAGATTTTGAGCGTGGGATTGGAGAACGTGTATCACCTCAACCAAATTTTGCTGACGGATTGCGTACACAGCTGATGTTGGATGGAGCACGCGAGTCGGCAAGGACAGGACAGACTGTATCGATTGTAGAAGACCGCTAAAGTTTGTATTAACTTCTACTCTCAAGCTTGTGGTGAAGTCTTTAGTGGATTAGCGTTGTCCGGTTCTGAACCATTTCCCTAAGCAAATAACAAGGATGGCACTAGTGAATAATATGAGATTCGGAGCGTTTCTTGCTCCTCACCATCCAATCGGCGAGCATCCAACGCTCCAGCTTCAGAGTGATTTGGAATTTGTTGAGCACATCGATCGGCTGGGATATGAGGAATTTTGGTGTGGAGAGCACCACTCAACAGGTTGGGAGGTAATTGCTTCACCGGAGATTTTTCTGGCAGCGGCTGCAGAACGAACAAATCGGATCAAACTTGGCACGGGTGTAGTCTCACTGCCTTATCACCATCCGTTCATGGTTGCACAGCGAATAGTGCAGCTTGATCACCAGTCGCACGGTCGAGTGATGTTTGGATCGGGTCCTGGTGCGCTGGCATCAGACGCTCATACCTTGGGGCTCGACCCTATGCTACTGCGCGATCGGCAAGACGAGGCGATAGGTATCATTCGGCGCTTGTTTGAGGATGATGAGCGATTCAGTTATGACGGTGAATGGTTCACTCTGCGAGACGCGAAACTGCAGCTAAAACCTCTACAGAAGGATATGGAATTTGCCGTTGCTTCGATTGTGAGTCCATCTGGGATGACGCTCGCTGGAAAACACGGCGCAGGTGTGCTTTCTATCGGATCGGTGTCACAGGAAGGTATCCGTGCGTTACCGACACAGTGGAGTTTTGCAGAAGAATCGGCAGCAAAACACGGTAACACTGTCGATCGGAAAAATTGGCGGATCGTTCTAAATTGGCACATCGCGGAAACTAGAAAAGAGGCTCGCGAACAAGCTGGTCGAGGCTTAATGCGACATAACAACCAGTACACGGTCGGAACGTTGGCCGCTGGTGCGGGTGTGACTTTTGATACACCAGACGAAGCGGTTGATACGGTCGCATTCTCAGATAGCAGTACAGCAGTTATTGGCACGCCTGATGACTTAGTGGAACGAATCCGCCAAATGGAGGAACTGACCGGTGGATTTGGTTGCGTGATTGGATTCGTTCATGACTGGGCAAATCGCGAAAATACTTTGCGGAGCTGGGATTTGGTTGCGCGTTATGTGATTCCTGAAGTCAACGGTTGGCTGGACGACTACCGTGAGTCGAACAAGTTTGTAATTGCTAACCGGTCAACATGGAATCGAGCTAGTGAAGCGATCGAGACCAAGATTCGTGAGAATGAACGGGCCCTTGCTGCTGCTATTGAAGATGAGTCACTAGGAAGACCTGTACTTAGAGGTGGACGACGATTGACTCCAGGTGTAGCGGATACTCAGCAAGAAAGCTGATTTCAGCCCGACCGTATGGTTGTTTTGGTCAGAGTGTCACGCTAGGCAAGTTGTCAGTAAACGTGACAAATCGTAACGATTACGAACCGACATCGAATGGCGGTGTGTGTAATTGAATCAAGGCTTCGACAGGCGATAGGGGATATCGGGACTTAGTTAGGTGGTCCGATGAATGATTTCTCCATCATCCCATACCGGATCAGTTTCCAGCAGAGCTCGCATTTCATGGAAGCGTACGTTCTGTTCAGGACTCGCGGCATTAGCGACATATGATTCTTTCGAATCGAATACTACGGCAACCAAGCATTCGTTAGGACGCCCTTCAAGACTGTAGACAATAGTTTGTATGAATCCGGGTACGCTTTCAGCTTCAGAAGTTGACATAAGGTTTATCAACTGCTGTTCCATTCCTTGTTTCACAATCACTCGCGCTACTGTCCCGTACACGGTCCCTCCTCGGGCTTGATGGTTTTGCGACCACAGTGTCTTGCAATGCTAGTTGATGTTTCCTTCATAGTGCGACATATAACCGTGCAGACTGCTCATCATGCCAGAACCTGCGATAGTAAGATCGATCAGTCTGTGTGAGTTTATGCCGGACAGAAAGCGGCGATGAGTATTCAGACAGCTCATTTATAGAAAGGGCTGCAGATGTCGAGAGTACTTCTGTTGATTCCGAGTCGAAGCTATCGGACACCTGATTTCATGGCTGCCGCTTCGAAGCTTGGTGTTGAAGTGGTGGTGGGGTCAGACGTTCGGAATCCGTTGGAAGAACTCGGTGATGGACAGATGTTAGGACTAGATTTTGCGAACCCGATAGTTGGTGCTGGAGAGATCGAACAATTTTCGGAACAATATCCGCTCGACACGATAGTAGCAGTTGACGACGGTGGAGCATTGTTGGCAGCACGGGCGGCGCGTCGACTAGAACTTCCTTACAACTCGGTAGCGTCGATTGAAGCGACTCGGAACAAAGCATTACTGCGTGAGCAAATTGCTACAGCAGGAATCACTTCACCGCCTTATCAGGTTGTGGAGACCTCGGCTGATCCGAGAAATGCAGCGGCGGCATTAACTTACCCGGTGATTTTGAAACCCCTTGCGCTTTCGGCCAGCAAGGGAGTCATTCGGGCAAATGATTCCGAAGAATTTGTGGTCGCATTTGAGAGAATACGACGAATCCTCGAGTCAGCGGATGCACTTGCAGAATGCGGAGTGGAACTTGCGGATCGTGTGCTTGTTGAAGGCTATGTGCCCGGTTTTGAATTGTCCGTTGAAGGGCTATTGGAGAACGGAGTGCTAAGAGTCCTAGCGATCTTCGACAAGCCAGATTTACTTGAAGGTCCATTTTTCGAGGAGACGATATACGTTACACCGTCACGACTTACCCAGACTGATCAGGAGCGCATCATAAGAATGACCGAACGTGTATGCCAAGTTATCGGATTAATTGATGGACCGGTGCATGCTGAACTGAGACTGAACGAGAATGGCGTTTACCTTCTGGATATTGCCGCACGTTCGATCGGTGGACTCTGTTCCCGAACGCTCTCATTTGGGACGGGCATGTCACTAGAAGAATTATTGCTGCGGCACGTGATTGGCGCGGTGATTCCATCCTACGAACGGCAAGTCGATGCCGCCGGAGTAATGATGATTCCGATCCCAAGAGCCGGTGTCTTGCGAGCCGTGCACGGAGAGATCGAAGCGGAAGCTGTTCCACTGATAGAGTCCGTGACAATTGCAATGCATATTGGTAGCACGGTTGTGCCGTTGCCGGAGAGTGGCGAATATCTTGGGTTCATATTCGCTCGTGGCGAGAGTTCAAGACTTGTAGAAGCAGCTTTACGAGAAGCGCACAGCGCATTGGACTTTGATATCAGCTGACATCAAGTTCTTGAAATATTCTTTTCGGACGTCTATCCGGGTTTTGCAACTTATTTGAGAAGCGCAAACTGCGCCTCAGTGGGTTCGGCTCAGCAAAACCATGATTCAGTAAGGCCAGGTACGGTTCTGCGTGGTTGTAGCGCAACTTCGATCGGATCATTTGCACCTAGTAGACGACGATATGCAGCACTTTTTACCGCACGGAAAGTTTCAGTGGTGGTAGGGGAAGAATGTTTCGAGGCTGCAGACTCGATGATCGTCGTGATCTCACTTTGGAGCGCATCGAGGCGAGGATCACTACTGGACCATCTGTAGCTCAGCGTAGTGTCATCAAAACTATCGATGTAGCCATCCGCTTCCAGCTGCGGGACGAGCGGTGCACCGGGCGGTAGCAGTAGACGAATTGTGTATTGAATTGGCTGGACATGCTCGATTAGGCCGTGGTCTTCAATGAAAGCAAGCAAATCAAGAAAATCCTTGGCAGTGCTCCAGGGTGTGTGAGGTAGCCACGTCGGTCGGATGACGATATCGGCGGTTTCTGCTGTAACGAGGGCACGCTTAAGGTCTGCACGGACATGACCCTTTTCGAGATGTCGCAGGATTGTGTCATTAGTTGATTCGAACGCTGAGGTGATGAAGAGTGCTCCATTTTCCTTTAGACGAGGCAGGATAGTTGCATGCTCGAGCAGATGTTCAACCTTAATCGTGCTATCGAACGTGAGTCTCGGATGGCGATGATGCATCTCTTCGATAATTGCGAGTGAGTGAGGGATTGCGTTGAAGAAATCAGGATCTGCAAAAGTGATGTGCGCGGCACCTGATTCAACCAGCTGGTCGATATCAGCGAGAACGATGTCTTTCTGAATCAAGCGGAGGCGTCCAGCATATATCGAGGTGAGCGGACAATGGGTGCATTGATGGGCGCAGCCACGGCTGGACTCAACATAACCAACGAGGCGTTGTTGTGATCCGATCTGGAGTCTGACGTAGGAACTTAACTCCGGTAAGCCAGTGCGAGACGGAAGTAGGTATTCTTGCCGAGGAAAAGTTGGCGTCGCGCTCAGTGTGTGAAGTTCCTTCGCGACACTATCAGACTGACTTAGTTGGCTGGCGAGCGCTACAAGACTGGGTTCGTATTCACCACCGATTGTAGTTGCAACGATATTACTTTGCGTCAGTTGATTGCGAAGTAATGTGGCATAAAGGCCGTAAAAAGCGATTTCAACCGATGGATAGAGAGAATGAATGCGCTTTGCTACTGCGATACCTAAGCGGGCAGCGGTATGCATTGGAACGGAGATTGCTACCAAGTCAGCTTCAGGGATATGACTCATTTCGGTGGACTCGACAGCGAGGTCGAGTGTGCTGACTTGATGACCGGCTTTGCGCAGTGCGGCTGCAGCTGTCGCGAGCCCTAGAGGTTGATGCCCCATTTCATACGTAGAGATGAGTAGGACGCGAATGACGGTTTCTCCGATGACGGAACAGCGCCTACTTCTTCTGGGGTTCGTAGTAAGGATTTTCACCTGAGTCGTGATCGGTAGAGTCGACGATTCGATCGAGTCCAGGCACCTGTTCGAATACGGCCCCCTCTACACCTTGTTTGAGTGTGACAGCAACCATTCCACAACCTTGACAGCCGCCACCGAATTCTACAAAAGCTGTAGATCCTTCGATTGCGAGTAGGTTCACGATTCCGCCATGAGAAGCAATTGCTGGATTCACCTGTTCGTCGAAAATACGCTGGACGGCTTCCTCACGCTCATCGAACCAGAGCGGATTCGGATTCCTAAATTCAAGACCTGACTGATCTGATTCGGTATCGGCATAGTGAATTTCGATACCGGTCAAGTAGCGTTCGTTTCTGCGTTCTACGAAGACATTGATACCATCGGCTGTTTGGATGAAGATGTCATCTTCAATCTGTGCGCCTTCTTCTACCATGCTGAGGACGTGTTGAAATTCACCTTGTACTCGGCCGGTTAACTGAAGTCGGAGTCCAGCTACGGGATTGGGATGACCGTCTATTACCGAGATGAGTTTTGCGGACGCATCAGGTGTGAAGTTCACTGCCGGAGCGCTTTGTTGTTCTGTATCGTTATTCATCCTGAGCATCTCTAGTTATCAACCACTGACACTAAGTGCTGACAGTTTGTACTGACATCCTAAAGCGATGTTGTAACCCCCGTCATCCCTTCGGCTCAACAATTTCATTTCATCCAGATCTAGCAGTATTCAAAGTAGTCGAACATGATCCAGTTAATTCGGGAACGTCAGTGACCTGAACTGGACCGTATCAGCGTCAGTCACTTCATGTATGTTACCTCCCAATGGCGTAAGTATCGCGTCGAGGATCTGCTCCACCGATCAACGTTCCAGTGTCGGGGTCAATCACGATCGCCGACAATGCAGCAACGCTCATTGGCTCCCAGTCACTCTTTACAAGTATGTCGTGCCCACGCTTCGAAAGCGCTTCGACCGTATGTGAGTCGATGCGTCCTTCGAGGTTGAGTCGTCCTGGCCAATAGGTATGTGGCCAGAATGAGTTCGGAAAGTTCGACGAGGTAAAACGAGGAGCCTCAATTGCGGACTGAGGGTCCATTCCGAATTCCACTACGTTCAAATAGAGCTGCACCATTGCTTGTGGTTGCGCATCTCCTCCCGGACAACCGAACGTCATAAAAAGTTTTCCATTACGGAATGCCATCGATGGATTTGGGGTCAGTCGAGGTCTTTTCCCTGGCTCTACTTTTGAGGGGTGATCTTCTTCGAGCCAACTTTGTGAACCTCGTCCCGACATGATTATTCCCAAACCGGGCACAATCGGTGAGTGGAAAAGTGCATCGGATGGAGTGGCTGCAAAACCATTGCCCCAGCGATCAACTACACAAGTAAAGCTGGTATCCATCTCCTCCTGACCTGCCATGGTTTCCGGTTTGGGTGCAGCTGTGGAGGTGTCGGCTGTTTGTCCCGGGTCAGGCATTTCTTCGAAAGCCCGATTCATATCGATACGTTGTCGCTGCTTCTTTGTGTAGTCGCGACTTAATAGTTCGTCGATTGGTACATCGACGAAATCTGGGTCGCCGTAAAACGCGTGTCGGTCCGCAAATGATAGGTTCAAGGCTTGAGACACGAGGTGAATGTAATCGGGGCTGTTGTGACCTAGTGCGGTGAGGTCATCATTCTCCAGTGTTTGGAGTGTCTGCGCGACTACTGGGCCCTGACTCCATGGGCCACACGTGTAGATCGTGTCATCTCTGAACTGTGCGCTCACGGGATTTTCGATTCGGACACTGAATTCTGCGAAATCGTTGTAAGTCAGCAGACCTCCTTGCTCTTCGCTGAAGTTTGCCATCTCCTGAGCGATATCGCCGCGATAGAAACGATTTCGTGCCGCATCGATGGCTTGAGCTCGACCGCTCCCGGCGGCTTCTCGTTCCGCTTCGATCAAACGTTGGAATGTGTGTGCAAGATCTGGTTGGAGAAACGGTTCGAAAGGAGCTGGAAGATGACCATCAGGTAGGAAAACGGCCTGTGAAGATGGCCACTGCTTTAGCACGCTATCGGGGGAATCAAGATCACGGGTTAGAGAGTTGTGAGTTACAGGCTGCATCGGCAGTCCTTCTTCGGCAAGCTCGAGAGCCGGAGTAACTACCTCTTCGAATGTCATTGTTCCGTAGAGCTTTAAGGCTGTTAGCCACGAATCAACCGCTGAGGGTACGATGCTGCGCAGGATGCCGAGCGGTATTTCCCCTCCTGCTTGTTCGCGAAAGAACATAGCGGATGCGGCACTTGGCCAGCGACCGAGCCCACTAATTGTCGTTACTTCGTTGTTTGCAGCGTTGTAGATCATTATCGGCGCGACACCACCAAAGCTGGTGTTCTCCGGTAGGACCACATTAATCACGATTCCTGAAGCGACGCCGGCATCGATAGCATTCCCTCCGTTCTCGAGAATGCGGTAACCTGCCGCTGCTGCTAGGTAATGCCCGGAGGAGACCATATGAGAGCGTCCGCTAATCGCTGGCCGATGAGAGTGGACTCCTCCTGGTATCGTCCGTCCGCGATCATTTCCAAGCCAGGCGGCAGGTGTTGTCATCTGATGTTCCTCTTTTGATCTAGGTTCAACGGCGGTATTGATGGACTGGCGCGAGATCATTCTCTGCGAATCGCTGATAACGGAATGGTTTCGGATCGACGGAAGGTTCGTTACCGGTAATTAGGTCTGCTAGTAGCTGGGCCGCACCAGGGCCGAGAGCAAATCCATGGCCACTCAATCCGGTGAGGATATGCAACCCTGGTATCTTGTCGATAGCACCTAGAACTGGTGCCTGATCAGGCGTCGAGTCTATATAGCCGGCCCACGATCGGTCGACGCCGATTTCGAGACTTGGGAACATCTCCTGAAACCGTTGAAGGCTCCGTTTTACAGCAGCATGATCAGGAGGAGGGTCGATTCGACGACGACGCTGCCAGAACTCTCTTCGCGCCTTTGTCCCTGGGACCATCGCTCCGAGGTCAGCAAGAAGACGCTTTCCTACGCGCATTCGTACCCAGCGTCGATTTCGCCAGGCCAGCGGCAAGAATCTTTTGAAGTCGCGAAGAAGGTCACCGTCAAGGTCGTAGATCGACGAGGCGCCACCCGCGAGTATGAATCTTCCTAGGTGATCCTGACGAAACGTGACACCGTCACCCCACGCCGTGATTTTTGTTAATGGTGATACTGGGGTAGTACGGACAACGGTAGAACGAACTGCTCGTTGTGGGATATGAACCCCGATAGTGCGCAGCAATCGTGAAGACCATGCGCCTGCTGCGCAGACTACGATGGGGGCATTGATTTGCCCTCGTTCCGTTAGTACGCCACTGACTTTACCCCCAGTCACGTCGATCTTGAGGGCCGAACATTCACTGTGGATCGATGCTCCCATTGCCTCTGCTGCATTCGCATATGCTTGTGTTACGAGGTCAGGGTTTGCTTGTCCATCGGATGGGATGTAAAGCCCACTAGTCCATTCACCTCGCAGTTCCGGTAAGAGCTCTTTGATCTTTTCACGTGAGAGTAGGCGTGTTTCGAGCCCTTGTTGCGCTGCATCCTTGTGCCAGGTTTCGAAGTCTTCGAAATCTGCAGGGTCGAATCCGAGGCTGAGGTTTCCACCCTGAATCCATCCAACGTCTGATTTCAACTCTTCAGCCAGATGATTCCAGATTCGTACTGATTGGACTCCCAGAGGGATAAGGTGAGGGTATCGGACCTGCTGGTGGACCCAGCCCCAATTACGAGTCGATTGTTCGTAACCGATCGCACCTTTCTCCACGAGTGTTGTTGAGAGTCCACTTCGTGCCAGCTCGTATGCGGCCGCACAGCCGGCTATTCCACCTCCGATTACGACAGCGTCTACTGATGACCTTGGTATTCCGTTCATCATGTGATGGTACAGCGTTTTGTGGACCAACATAAAATTCTCAAAGGATTGAAATACACCCTGCTTGATCAACAAGTTGGAGCCATGTGTTCAATCGAATTCCCATACTTCTCTTAGGGATGATCCAGTTAGCAGAGACACAGTTCGGTTGTTTCGCGCTACTACCAATGATGAGGATCGAGGAAGTAACTCCGATGGTCTAAGTGGGCATAGCTTGATATTGATCTTGATCGGATAAACTCGCGATAGTCTCGTAGGGATTGTTGGTATTCGGAAACTCAACCGGCCATTCGCGTGTGCTGTTGCTGTGCAGTCCAGTGTTACGGTTTTCTGAACGTGTCCACAGGGCCCTTCGTAATTTCAATGGTTCTCGAAAATAGAGATAGGAGGACATGATGGGTGTTGACGGAAGTCTCAGTGGCAGAGTCGCTCTTGTTACGGGTGCGAGTCGCGGTATTGGTGCAGATGTAGCGAAGTATTTGGCTCGTGCTGGAGCAGCTGTTGTCGTATGCGCTCGGACTGAAGAGCAACAGAACGAGCGACTACCGGGGACGATTCACACAGTTGCACAGGAAATTTCCGATGCTGGAGGTCAAGCACTAGCCATCCGCCTTGATATGCGTGACCTCGACTCAATCGAATCTGCTGTCGACATGGCGGTTCAGGAGTTCGGCGGGGTCGACATTATTGTTAATAATGCTGCTGCCCAAATGCCAGGAACAATCGATGAATTTGAACCGAGACACCTAGAACTGCTCTGGGGGGTCAATTTGCGAGGCCCAGTCATACTCATGAGCCATGCACTACCTCATATGAGGGCGAAGGGTGTAGGACATATCATCAATATTTCTTCAGTTCGCGCTGTTTTCCCCGGCCCTGGGCCGTACACACATGATTCTATTCAACCCAATATTGATCGTGGCATTGTTCGCGGTTCGTTTTACGGCATGCTGAAAGCGGGGCTCGAACGGTTTTCGCAGGATGTTGCTCGTCATGTTCAGGGTGACAATATTTCGGTAAACGTGCTTTCCCCGCAGGGTGGGATTAACACACCTGGTCTTCTCTATTTCACACGTCGTGATACACCAGTCGATGAACTTCCCTTCGAGGTTGCTGACGAGTTGGGAAAGGCTGTTGTCTGGATCTGTGAGCGACCACCTAAGGAATTCACGGGAAACATTCTCTTTGACCAGGATCTCTGTCACGAACAAGGCCTCTAGTGCTTGCGATGAAGAATGGAGGTCTATTTCACTTCAGGTTCATGAGCTGACTGAGGTGATTTGCTCTTCGGACAGACTGGTTAAAATGCCCAAGACTTCACGATTGTGTTCACCTATCACTGGAGCTGGTACGTCTACTTGTGGACGCTTTCCGTTAATACACCAAAGCGGACCTGTGTAGGTGTATTCCTTCCCATCGCTTGCAGTCTTGTGCTGCAGGAAATCCGAATCGAGATATTGAGGATGTTTCCATATCTCATCGGTCTGTAGCACTGGAGCTGCCGGAATTCCTATGTTCTGGAGCATGCCTGCGAGGACGTCGTTCCTGTGTTGTCTAGTAAATGTCGCAAGCTCCGTATCGAGGTCTCGATGGTTTTGAATCCGATCAGTGATGCTTTTGAAGCGAGGGTCGTTGGCGAGTGCCGCAGCGCCAAGAATATTCAGTGCGTCTAACCATTCTTCATCATTCCGGGTGACGAGTGCAATCCATTGATCTTCACCGTCAGTGGGGTAAATCCCATGAGGGGCCCATGTAGGGTCACTGTTTCCTGCTGGCTCGGCGATGTGTCCATTCACCACGTAATCGAGTAGAAGCTCCCCGATGAAAGGAATGCTCGATTCAAATTGCGAAAGCTCAACGTATTGTCCATGGCCAGAGCGTTCACGATCTAAAAGAGCGGCCATTACTGCAGCGGCTCCATGCATCCCATTCATCGGATCACCGATGTTATATCCTGACTTAAGAGGTTCTTCTCCCTCGTAGCCAGTGATCCCGTAGATACCGCAAAGCTGCTCTTGCGCAACTCCGTATGCGACATAATCGCGTTCCGGGCCATCGTCACCGAAGCCTGTCATCGAGACCACGATGATTTCTGGGTTGATCGATTCCAATTGTTCGAAGGTCGCGCCTAATTTCTCTAATACGCCTGCGGCGAAGTTTGCAATTACGACATCACTGACCGCAACGAGTTCACGGAAAGCTCTCTGCCCCAGCTCTGAGCGCAGATCGAGCGTGACGTGCTTCTTACCACGATGAAGATTTTCCTGACCGCTACCAATGTTCAGTTCACGTTGTTGCTCCTGTGATAAGCCAACACGCCCGGTATTGCTGAGGCGTTCCAGTGACTCAATCTTGATCACGTCTGCACCGTAATCCGCGAGCACCATGGTTGCTCGGGGGCCCGCCCAGATCTGAGTTAGATCCAGTACACGGATACCGTTTAGTGGAAGGGCAGAGTGTTCGATGCGTGATTTCGAATGAGTATCTGAATGTTTTTTGAGATTTGGAGAAGGTAAGTTGAGGAGTACTTCGTCGTTGTGTTCTCCGAGCAATGGCGCCCGAGCGTCTCGCCATCCGCTCCTGAGTACAAATGGGGGTCCCGGATAGATTGCTGTCATGAGTTCAGGGTGTTCGATTGCTCTGAAGAATTCACGAGCCTCGAGTTGTGGTGAATGCGCGAGATCTTCCGCTGTCGCGACATAGCCGAAGCCAAAGCGGGCTGCCTGACCTGAATGGTAAGCCTCAAGCTTGTTGAGGCTTGCGAGCCAGCTTTCGATTGCGGTATCAATCTGATCGGAGACTTCACGCCGTTGTTCTAATGATTCGTACACGGTCAGTTCGGGCGCATTAATAAGTTCGCAAAACGCTCCCCAGGAGCTTGGCCCAGCCTGTACCCCTACCCAACCGTCGCGAGCAGGGTAGCAATGCCATGGATAAGCCGACTGATGGAGACGTCCTTGTCTGGGCATGCGCTGATGATCACCACCTGTCCACAGTCCAAGCATCTCGGTGCTAGCGTCAGCACCTGCAACTTCGATATCACTTCCGATGCCGTTCTGACGTGTTTCGTAGAGTGCGGTCAGTGATGCCACAACTGCAGTTTGGCCTTGTGCGACCAGAGACAAGTATCCGCCTGTTTTTAGTGGAAGTTTGCTGGCTTCACCAGTACAGGAAGCCTGACCACTCGCAGCACATAGTATGAGTTCCGTTCCTGTCCATTCACTCCATGGGCCGCCAGATGCGAACGTGGGCAAGCTCACTACGGATAAGCTTGGTTGGGTGAGACGTAGCTCGGAGATATTGAGATCCCATGGCGCGAGTGCTAAGTCAGCTGCGGTATCCAATATTAATAGGTCAGCTGTTGATATTAGGTTGCGCAGTGATTGTTTATCAGATGAATTGTCTGCGTCTAAAACGACACTTCGTTTTGCACGGTTTAAGTGCAGGAAACGAAGGCTTCGTTCTATGCCTTTGTGGCCTTCACTGAACGGAGCTACTTTCCGTCCGGCCTCACCTCCTGGTGGTTCGACTTTT
The DNA here is from genome assembly GCA_002455955.1 of Dehalococcoidia bacterium UBA6627. Classification (GTDB taxonomy): domain Bacteria; phylum Chloroflexota; class Dehalococcoidia; order UBA2979; family UBA2979; genus UBA6627. The sequence continues at coordinate 13,677 of DKLZ01000072.1, read as the reverse complement.
ATTACATCGGCGCCGAGTCCGGCAAGGAGCATCGTGCAGTAAGGACCAGCCACATGCTCAGTCATGTCGATTATCCGCACAGATTCGAGTGCAAGGCCGCTATTCACTGTTCACCCTCATCAGTACCTCGTGCATACGGTTAGGTATGTGTGTGCAGCAGTAGTTTAGCGAAAAAGTGAATGGTGGATCGTAAATCGTTGAGATGGTGGATTACGTTGCCGGTCACACGACTCATCCAGTATATAATTCAACAGCGGCAGTTCGTCGCGTATTCCGGGGGGTAGTTGTGGTAGTTGATTTTCGAGTAGGTGCACCACTAAAAGGCGAGGGGACACCGCACGGCGCGCACGAGACACTGTACGACAAGGTTTACGATCGAATCTCTAGCGGACAACGGGATAACCAGCCGACCAACGCAAAAGAGTTGTTGGAACGGATGGATGCAGAGGGTATTTCTCACGCACTCCTTCCTACCGAAGATAATCGCACGACTATAGGGACGCGAGTGTCACCTGAAACTCTTGCCGAATTTTGCGCAACGGATCCGGAGCGTCTTATTGGATTTACGGGTGCTGATCCTCATCGTGGGATGGACGCGGTACGCGATTTTGAGCACGCAATAAAGGAACTTGGGCTCCGCGGTTTGAACATCGGACAATTCTGGCAAGAGCTCTATCCGCACGACCGGAGATATTATCCGCTCTACGCAAAATGCGTCGAACTGAATGTTCCTGTGATCCTGCACGGATCTCAGAACATGAGTCTTCAAGTCATATCAGACTACAGTCACCCGAGGCATATAGAGCAAGTTGCGACTGATTTTCCGGAGTTGACCGTTATTGCGACTCATGGCGGCTGGCCCTGGGTTAATGAATTGGTATCAGTAGCGTGGCGCCGCCCGAATGTTTATTTGGATACTGCCGCATGGCGTCCGAAGTATATCGGGATGCCCAATACTGGATGGGGCGAGTTGCTTCACTTTGGCAATTCAGTAATACAAGACAAAGTCCTGTTTGCTAGTAGATGGCCACTGATGCCATTCCGAGAAAGCTACGAAGAACTAAAACAGTTGCCGTTGAAACCTGAAGTTCAGGAGAAGTGGCTATGGCGTAACGCCGCGAGAGTTCTAAATCTGAAGATGTGATCAGCAGTTATTGATTGCAACTGCGTTGTATTGCCGTGAGATTCAGGCGCTTCGGTTCAGATGGATTTACCCGATTGCGTGAGGTGACTAGATGTCGCTTGGATTCTGAATCTCATGGACTGCCGATGTTGCCCTTCACTAATTAAGTTTGAAGTGTGCTGAAAGTAGGTAAGAATGCGAGCAGTTGGTGTTCAGGAGTTCGGCGATCCGGGGGTCTTAGAGATTATCGATCTTCCAGAGAGTCATGCTGCCTTGGGAGAGGTTCGGTTACGGGTCCACGGTGCGGCGGTCAACCCTACTGATACTGTCCTACGAGACGGATCTCGTGCTCAGCTGCTCCAGAAAACTCCGCCACCATATGTTCCTGGAATGGATGTCGCTGGCGTAATCGACCAGATTGGTGCCGGAACCGAAACTGACTTCGCTATCGGGGATTCAGTGATGGCGATGGTGGTTCCTACTGGTAGTCATGGTGCATATCGAGAGAGCATTGTGTTAGCTGCTGATTCGGTAGCTCACGCACCGGCAAGTTCGACTCATGTTGAAGCATCTACGCTCCCTATGAACGGACTTACTGCTCGTCAATCGCTCGATCAACTTGGACTGAGACCAGGGCAAACTCTGGCTGTTACTGGAGCAGCCGGTTGTTATGGCGGCTACGTTATACAGCTAGCTAAAACTGAAGGACTTAAAGTCATAGCCGATGCATCGAAAGCCGATGAGCAACTAGTTCATGATTTGGGTGCTGACATAGTAGTTCCTCGAGGAGATGACATCGCGGACCAGATACGGAAAGTGTTTCCTGACGGTGTCGACGGTCTTGCTGATGGCGCTGTCCAAAACGAGCTCGCGGTGCCGGGAGTTGCGGACCGTGGGGCCTTTGCATCAGTGCGTGGCTGGACTGGTACAGGTGAGCGAGGGATAGCGTTTTATCAAACTTCTGTGCGCGAGTACGATCACCGGAAGGATTTATTGGATGCCCTGTGCCACCAGGTAGAAGAAGGATTCCTCACTCTTAGAGTTGCAGCGACATACGCATCCGATCAGGCGGCCGAAGCGCATCGTCGTCTCGAGGCCGGAGGTACTCGTGGCCGCTGCGTTATTACTTTCTAAAAGCACTCACAATTATCGAATAAAATTGCAATGTCATTTGTTGTCAGAGTGATTTAGAGGATCTGACTGTCCACTGAAACAGCCAAGATTCCGTTTAGGGAATGAAGCAAGGTTTAGATTTCTTCGGTAGACAGACCGTTTCAGAATTTGCATTTAGAAAATTTCCGATCAGCGCAATTCTGAAATTAGTAACGACAGGTGGAGTATGCCGATCGAACTCATTGGAATGATTGGTAGTCAGGAGGAGTCTCGCTCGTCCGACTCGACCGTACATGTGTCGACTGCTTCAGGAATCTCACCTGATCACATCGCCAAGTTCGCGAGAGTGCACGAAGCTAGTGGATTCGATCAGGTACTCATTGGTTATCGTGCGACAACCGCCGACGGATTCGCAATTGCAAGTTATGCGGCACACTACACTAAAAGTTTGGGGTTCCTGATTGCGCATCGGCCAGGGTTCGTGCAACCGACTGTTGCTGCACGACTCGCGGCGACACTTGATCAACTGAGTCGAGGACGTATCGCACTCCACATAATTAGTGGTGGTAGCGATGCTGACCAACAACGTGATGGTGATTTCGAAGATCACGACACACGTTATCGCCGTTCAGGTGAATATATGGAAGTCATGCGACGAGTGTGGACTAGTGATGAACCGTTTGATTACAACGGCGAGTTCTATCGATTCGCTGGCGCCTACAGTCAGGTCAAACCATTCCAAGAACCGCATATTCCGCTCTATTTTGGTGGAGCATCAACAGCGGCAGTGTCGGTAGGTGCTGAATATGCCGATGTTTACGCTCTTTGGGGGGAACCGCTGGCAGGTGTCAAAGAACGCATTGAGATGATTTCCGAAGCCGGTGCAATGTTTGATCGTATCCCTCGGATCCAGCTATCGGTACGTCCAATTTTGGGTAAAACGGAGTCGGCGGCGTGGAAGCGAGCTCATTCAATTCTGGATAAACTCGGTCGCTCCCCAACACCACGGGATAATGCTATCGCTAGTGCAGGAAGCGAAGGCTCACGACGTTTGCTTGAGTATGCCGACCGTTCGGATGTGCATGACGAAAGGTTGTGGATGCCATTAGCTGTGGCAACGGGTGCTGCCGGCAATACGACTGCTCTGGTGGGTACGGCCGAGCAGATTGTGGATTCACTTCTTCGCTACTATGAACTCGGAGTCCGTGCGTTTCTCATGCGAGGTTTCGATCCAATGAATGATGCTGTTGAATATGGACAGCACTTGCTGCCCTTGTTGCGGGAACGCGTAGAAGCTATCGATAAAGCGAGCTAATCAAACAAAGCAGAAATGGTAGTTGGAGTCGTGCGACCCTTTAGCTACCGTCGAAGTTGTTTTAAGTGCTCTTCGTCGGTAACTCTACTACCGCAGTGCCTTGTAGGGGGCGCTCTCCACGTTCGTTCTCGAGCGCTAGATCGAGATGTACGTGTGGTGGAGTCTCAGCGTCAGTCACCAGCCCTAGCAAGCGTAGCTTGTCATCGTGGAGCACTGGTCTTCGGTAGCTGACGTCAAGCTCCATGATGCGGCCGAGTGGCCCCATCCAATCCGTCACGAGACGCATGATCATTGCCATCGACATGCTTCCGGGAACGACTGCCCGTTCAAGGCCTTGGCTGCGAGCTTCTGCCGTATCAGTGAAGCGGTCTATTCCAGCGTCTTTTTTGCCATCGAGGCCCATGTGGCGTGTTTGCCCCAGAAATTGTTTGACCTGTTCTGACGACGGCGCCTGGCTTTCCTCAAATTCTTCGCCCAGTTCTACATCATCGAAATATCGCTGACTGCCCGGGTGAACCATAGTCTGCCCCTTGTTTCTGTAACTAGTCGTCGAGTGCTTTCACTTGCCGCATTACTTGCGAATTTTCCGTTGCGGCGACGTCGACACCATCTTGATTGGAATACCTCGTGCGACGCACGACAAAGACCATGCGACCGCTACGACCAGTTTTCTCGTAGACCTCTTTCACTTGTGTGAAGGCATCGATCGTATCTCCAGGCCGGATAGGTGAAAACGTTTCGAGTCGAGTGCCCGCGTGGAATGACTGGTCTCCAAATCGAATTTGAGGATCCGGTCCAGGGCGCAATCTCGCAGTATTGAGGATGCCTGGAGGTGCAATAATTCCGCCGAACGGCCCCTCGGTCTCTGCCCAATGAGCGTCGATGTATAGGGGGTTCGTCTCCTCTAGAGCTTCGCAGTAATTTGCTATCGAATCGATAGTCACTGCTAGTGAGCCGACATGTACTTCCTCACCGATTGCGCTCTTATCCATCTCGATTGCTTCTCCGCCAAGTTCACCTTGACCGCTTGTTGCGGGAATGTGCGCTGCTGAGGGAAGTACCGAACGCTGCGCTCCTTCGCGTGTGTCTTCTACGCGAACAGGACGGAAATTGCCGCTACGAAGGGCATCGACTAAATCTTCGTTGGACTGGACCTGTGCATCAAATTCGGTGAGGCAGCGCCCTAATGCCGAGACGAAGTGAGCATCCGATCCACCGATGGTCAGCAGTCCATGATCGTTAGCGAGATCGAAAGCGCGACCGTTCTCATAGTCGCTACTCCCACCGTTCAGTGCTTCGATGATGCCGATATGTGCGAGTGATATGTTCCGCTCGTCGACATGTTCGACAAGCCCGATACGTGGACGGCCTGCGTGGGCACCGACTGCGATCCCTCCCGTTTGCTCAGCAGCTTTGAATACGTCTGTATACGGTAGCGATATGTCACTCAGGTCAAAGCGCTGCAGGAATTCGTCTTTGACGCCGTACACAAGTACATGGCCGATGTCTGTTTCTATTTCGAGTCCTCTGAGGATCGTGACATCGTACTGTTCAGACAGAGCCGAATAGTTTGCATTGTCAAGGTAGTTTCGATGCTCGGTGAGCACAAAACCGTCTACGTGATATCCGTTATTACGACGAGCTTCAATCCATTTACAGTAGCCCTCGACGGTTCCTCCAGCATCGTCGGAACCATCAGTTGAGTGAACATGAAGGTCGAAGTAGGAATGCTCAGGCAAGGAGTACCTCTCTCACTCCTGTGTATTGATTCGGCATCAACGAGCTCTGTCGACCCACTTTTGTGAGCCGGTTTTTGCTCGATCTGTTTGTCCGACAATCCACCGAAGGGCGTTCCCAAATCGGAGCGCTTGTTGCATCGGCATATCGCCGGTGCCATCGCTAATCTCTTTGACTGCACGTAATGCAACAGGATTGTGTTCGGCAATACGAGCAGCGAGTTTCTTGGCGGTTGGGATGAGTTCGTCATGTTCGACTACACGGCTCACTAACCCACAGCGAAGAGCAGTTTCTGCGTCGATCGGATCGCCAGTGAGAATCACTTCCATTGCTACTGCTCGAGGGATCGCGCGTGGGAGGCGCTGAGGTCCACCACCTCCCGGGAAGAACCCATGGACAATCTCTGGAAGACCGAATTTTGCGTTGTTGCTGGCAATCATCAAATCGCATCGCAGGGCAAGTTCGAGCCCACCTGCAAGTGCGTGACCGTTGATGGCAGCTATAAGTGGTTTCATTGTTGGTTGTGGTGGTGTGCCGTAGCCGTCGATATACCCTTCGACATCATGCCATTGTCCACCACTATCACCAGCTTTAGCCCGCTCCTTCAGGTCGGCACCGGCGCAGAAGGCACGTCCGTTGCCTGTGACAATCCCGACGACGATGTCTGGATCATTGTCAATGCGCTCGAAACCAGCGGCGATACCTTTCGAGATGTCGACGTTCAGTGCATTCATCGATTCCGGTCGATTCAATGTCATCAGCGCGACACCGTTGTCGACCTCGAAGAGGACGCTGTTGTTTTCGTTTGACATCGATATAGTCCTTCCAAATAGCGAGTGAGGATTAATCACTCTGGCGCGGTGGGGATGATAACTGATCAATGAGTGGAGATAACCTATCTCGTCATTTGATTTCAGGAAGTGCTCGGTTGCTAGTACGAACTGACTACCTGACGTGCTTATTGTGATACCTAATGGACTCTAAGTAGCTATGGTTATGCAAGTGTTGATTCAACCTTCGATTTGAGCGGCAAGACCGTCGATATCATTTTCAGATAGGAGACAGGTCTGATGCGATACAGACCTTTCGGATCAGTTATCTCAAGGCAATGGAATTGTCGTGCAGGATTATCGAATGTCTGAGGAGCACTAATGGTTAGAAGTAAACCGGGCGGCGTTATGGTCACAAAGACATTTTTTGAACGCTACGGACGCCGAGTTGAAGCGATCATGGGCGAGCATGGCTCTGATCAAATTGTTCTCATTTCTGATGAAGAAGAAATTGATGATCAGCAACTTGCTTCAGTCGAGGTTGCTGTTTTCTCTAGGGATATCTTTATTAGGGGTTCTGAGCACTTCTTCCAAACGATTAATCAGGCAGAAAATTTGCGTTGGTTACACGTGTTTCATGCCGGTGTAAATGGGTCGCGATATCAGGCACTACTAGATCGTGGCATCACGCTCACTAGCTCTGCAGGATCACATGCCGAACCGATTGCACAGACTGCGATGGCGGCATTGCTTTGGTTTGCGCGCCCTTTTGCGCATTGGCGTCAGGCACAGCAAGAACGCCGTTGGGATCGCATTATTACTCCTGACGAGCCCCGTGATCTGCGTGGCCAGACGCTAGTAGTCTTTGGTGTCGGAGCTATAGGAAGGCACGCTTGTCGCATTGCTCAGGCATTGGGACTCCATGTTATTGGCGTTCGTCGGTCACCTCTTCGTCCTGATGACGAAGTCGATGAACTCCATCCCCCGTCGGCAATGAATGATTTGTTACCACGTGCTGACTGGCTATTTCTCTCTTGTGCACTCACAGAACAAACCCGTGGTTTGATTGACGAAGCTGTGTTTGATCGCTTACCCAACCATGCGCACTTGCTCAATGTCTCGAGGGGGGCTGTAGTCGACGAAAAAGCACTGATCGTTGCACTTCAGCGTAATGATATTGCTGGTGCCTACCTAGACGTTTTCGAACAAGAGCCACTCTCGAATGACTCTGTGCTATGGGATATGCCACAAGTGTTACTTACACCACATAACTCTTCAGTCTCGAATGGCAACGACGATCGTGTAGTCGATATCTTCCTTGAGAACTTTGTTCGTCGTCAGCGTGGCGAGATGTTGCTTAACCATGTTGTTCAAATCGAGTAAGAATCGGCTTACGAAATGATTAAAGAGGAAGAGGTGGGGCGCTGATTCATTCTTGCATGAAAGCTTGAGGTATTTCATGTGTGGTAGCGTCGATGCTAGTTTCGCACTGCGCCGTTGGTAGCTGATCTTAGTTGGGAGTCAATATATATGGACTGGGCAGATAGTCAGGAGCAAGCGTCGTTCCGTACTGCCGTCCGTCAGTTCATCTCTGAGGATCTTCCTGGTCGGTATCGGCCAGACAAAGCAGGTCCGACAACATGGGGACATGATCGACATTCGGACGATGCTGAGCTCAAGCAGACATCTGATCGATGGGTCAAGGCGTTAGCTGATCGTGGCTGGATTGCACCCGCATGGCCGCGTGAGTATGGGGGTGCAGGATTGTCTCCGATGGAGCAATTCATCTTTAATCACGAGATGGCGGACGCTCGAGCACCACAAGTGGGTGGGCAGGAGATCGCACAGATCGGCCCCGCGATCATTATCCACGGTAGTGACGATCTGAAACGAGAGTATCTTCCACAAATCCTCTCCGGTGACACGAACTGGTGTCAGGGATTCTCTGAACCTGGTTCTGGTTCGGATCTCGCATCTCTTCAGACGCGTGCAGAACGCAGCGGTGATGACTACATAATTAATGGACAAAAGATCTGGACGTCCAACGCCCACCATGCCGATTACATAGCGATGCTTGTGCGTACTGATCCGGCAGCACCAAAGCACCGAGGGATTTCATTCCTTTTGCTCGACATGAAGAGCCCGGGCATTTCTGTTCGCCCGTTAGTGAATATGGGCTGGGCTCATGGGTTCAACGAGGTCTTCTTCGAAGATGTCCATGTTCCCGCTCGCAACCGCGTTGGTGAAGAGAACCGTGGTTGGTATGTCAGCGTTACATTGATGGATTTCGAACGCTCGCGGATTCGTCAAGCTGTTTCTGCTCGGAGAGAGCTTTCGACTCTACTTGAATATCTAACTACTGAAGCTGGTCAGCAGAAGTCACGACTTGCTAAGTCAGTGACGTTACGGCATCAGGTAGCAGATCGTGCAACCGAGATCGAGGTTGCGTTTAATCTCGCCTTTCGCGTCGTTTCGATGCAAGCCAAAGGTGTTGTGCCTAACTATGAGGCTTCGATGCTGCAAATGTCGATTTTTGAAGCGAACCAACGAACGGCTCATACCGAGGCCAGAATTTTTGGTCTCTATACCAACTGTTGGGATGAAGAGACTGAATGGGCACCTCGTGCTGCGATGCCCGCGCAACGTTACGTTAGTTCGGTTTCAGCTACGATCGCTGGAGGCAGTAGTGAAATCCAGCGAAATATTATTGCGACCCGTGGTCTTGGATTACCACGAGGCTAGTATGAGCAGCCTTGTTCAAAGTTCTGCTACTGCAAGAGGATCGATTGTTAGCTGATCAAGGTCACTCCACCACTGGCTAGTCGTCGAACCATGCCCATGCGATTAGGCCACATTGGTGGCAGGTGAGGATGCAACGAGCCTTGGTGTTAGGGTCGAAAAAATCTTCACCGAGGTCTTCCAGTTCTTCAAGCGCCATTCGTTCGCCATGGTGTTCTGAGTCCCGATCTATCGGACCGTGAGCCATGCGCAGTAATGAGACGAAGCGAGGTAACTCGTCGTCGGCCATCCATGGTCCGGGCATCGTCATTGGTTATGCTCGTTCCCGTGTCCCTAGAGATCCTTTTCGCTCTACTGCTTCGATTCTATCGGAGCAGCAGAGTTTCAGTTTAGATCGGTGAGTTGTCGATTAGGTTATGTAGCTATTTGTTTCGACGCGCCGCCCGCTGCTCTACAAAACTCTTGACAGCGTCTTTGTGCTCGTCTGAGGCGCGCAGAATATTCATCGAATAGTTTACCCAGTCGAAACTGCCCTCGAAGTCGGTGTGCTGTGCCCGTTGTAGTCCCCACTTTGCCATCGCGAGTGCTCGGGATGGGTTCGCTCCGATCCGTTCGGCCATTTCTAATGCTGCAGGTAGCAGTTCGTCATGTGGCACTATCTTGTTAACGATGCCCCAGTCGGACATCTCTGTGACAGGGATCATGTCGGCGGTTAAGACCATCTCGGATGCCCGTGCAGCTCCAACGATGCGAGGCAGTAGGTACATGCCACCATTGTCCGGGACGAGTCCGATCCGAGCGAACGCTTCACCAAAGCGCGCACGCTCAGAAGCTATACGAATGTCACAGGAAAGAGCTATGTCACAGCCTGCCCCGGCTGCGTCACCATTAACTGCGGCGATGACTGGGGTTCCGATTCGCCGGATCACCCTTGCGACTAGCCCCTGAGAATCACCAGCGTTGGCTGGTGGCGCAGGAGGTGGCCCATCATCTTTGAGCACGCGTGATTGATACATTCCCTTGATGTCACCGCCTGAACAAAATCCACGACCAGCACCAGTTAACACCACGACACGAGCTTCGTCGTCTTCATCAGCTTCATGCAGAGCGTCAACTACTTTTGAATGTAGCCCACCTCCGAGCGCGTTTAGTGATTCCGGCCGATTTAACGTGAGGACGCGAGCGGCGCCCTTTTGTTCGACGATTAAAATGTCCATCTCTGTCATGGTAGGTGCCTCCTATAGCGAAAATAGATTGTATCGTCAGACGCTGAATATCACCCACGCTAGTGCTGTGAGTTAACCGCAGTGCTTAGATGAGCACGCCAGAAGAAATTATATGAAGTAATCATTTGTCAGGTGATGTTCCTGCGGTATGGCTCACTTAAGTTGATTTCATTGAGCCATTTAGCAGGGAATTGAAGCTCAAAAAAATCGCTACCGAAATCATTCCGCAGAGATTTCTTTTAAGATGTAGAATCGAGCAACGATAATATCTGTAATCCGGGAGGTGCGGGTTGACAGGACGATTAAAAGGTCATGACGTTCGCGTGGAGATTAATGAACCGCGCTGCCGCTCATGTGGAATTTGCTACGACGTTTGCCCAGAGAATGTGCTTTCCGCAAGTGACCCATTACGTAAGGCAGTTGTCACAAACCTTGATGCTTGTACAGGTTGCCGCCTCTGTGAGTGGTTGTGTACGGACTGGGCGATCAATGTGGTAACTACGCCGACCGGTGAAACTGCCTCGGCTGGCGGATAGGAGGAGTCATGGACCTTAATATTCTTGAGCGATTGAAGCTGCCAAGTGAAGGTATACGAGTTGCCGATCGGCGCCTTCTTCAGGGGAATGAATCCATATGTGAAGGTGCGATTGCTGCAGGGGTTCGCTTCTATGCGGGCTACCCGATTACTCCATGTACGGAGATTGCAGAGCAAATGTCTATCCGTCAGGCCGCTGTCGGAGGCGTCTATCTCCAGATGGAGGATGAAGTTGGATCCATTCACGCAGTGATGGGTGCTTCGCTGACGGGTACGAAATCGATGACTGCTACAGCAGGTCCGGGTATCTCGCTAATGCAAGACGGTATTGGTTGGGCACAGACTGACGAAATTCCAGCCTTGATCGTCAATGTGCAGCGAGCTGGTCCAGGCCTAGGCAATGCCACGCGATCGGGTCAGATGGATATTATGCAGGCTCGATGGGGGCCTAACGGCGATCGAGAGGCAATCGTCCTATCGCCCTCCACCGTTGAAGAATCATTCTGGCTCACTCTCAAAGCAGTCAATCTTTCTGAACGTTTTCAAACTGGTGTTATCACGGTTCCCGAGGGGCTTGTCGGTCTTATGCGTGAGGTCGTGGATATCCCCGACTACGATACGGTGCCAATTGAGACTCGACTCATGCCAGATGACGAAGGAGCTGCGGATCCAAGCCGAATCTATGATGGCACGATGACCGAAATTCGCCCGTTTGCTGCGGTTGGTACGGAGCACCGATCAATTAACGGTAACTGGATGCGTCCTGAGACGGATGCGACACATGGTGTTCGTATGCCACTGACAGGATTGTCGGCTCAGGACTACAACATTCGCCGACTCCATCACAAGATCACGAAGCGTCGCGACGAAGTTACGTTCGTTGAGGAAGTTTATACGGACGATGCTGAGGTGCTCTTGATCGCCTTCGGGACTCAAGCGCGAACAGCTCGATTTGCCGTAGATCAACTTCGAGAGAAGGGTGTCAAGGCTGGCCTTTTGCGGTTGATTACGCTGTTCCCATTCCCAGAGGAAATTGTTCAGCGCGCTGCGGCGAACGCGAATCTGGTGATCGTGCCAGAGATGAATATGGGTCAGATTCGCGGCGAGGTAACGCGAGTGCTTCGACAACATCCTGCCGAGATTGTTGGAGTCAACCACGTCGACTCCACATATATCGAGCCTGACGAAATTATGGAACTAGTCCCGGTGGCCGCTCGCCACCTAGAAGGAGCAGCCGTATGACTACCATTGAAGCATCTCCAGCTGCGGCTCCGGCGCGTAAAAGATCAGCGCCGAAGCCAATGGAGGAAACCATTGAGTTCTATGGCAATGTTCCGAATGAGAACGAAGGTAAGCACTTCCGTTACTGTCCAGGATGTGGACTCGGTATCGCTCAGAGCGCAATCATGCGCGCTTTTGAGAGACTCGAGCTCGATCCGAAAGAAATTGTCACTGTCGGTGGTAGTGGTTGCTACGCGGTGATGGGCTCGTACTATCAGGCCAGTCAGGCGCATATGGGGCATGGGCGCGCTGCTGCTATGGGTACAGCGATTAAGCTTTGCCGTCCCGATCTAACTGTGGTGACGTTACAGGGTGATGGCGATGCTCTGGCAATTGGAGCACAGCACTTCGTTCATGCAGCTCGCCGTAATATCGACATCACCGTGATCGTGTTTAATAACTTCGTATACGGCGAGACCGGAGGGCAACACGGGCCGACAACGCCACGAGAGACGATCACGCAGACATCACCTTACGGTATGGTCGAAAATGATTTCGACGTGGTGGATATTGCGCTTGGTTCCGGTGCAGGATATGCGGCTCGGACAACGGTCTATCACGCTCAGCACATGGTGCGAGCAATTGAAGGTGCCATCCAACACAAGGGATTTTCGGTGGTAGAGATTTTGCAAAACTGCCACGAGCTTTGGGGTAAGCGTAATGGCATGCCTACGGCCCCTGACATGCTGAAATGGTACAAGGACAATTCGATCACTGCCGCCAGAGCAGCGAAACTTGAGCCGGAAGACATTCTGGGCAAGTTCATTATTGGTACGTGGACGGGACCAGAACGTCCTGAGTTGGGTGAAGAATGGCGTAAGTTAGTGGACCGCGTGCAGGGTGGTGAGGTTGAGGCAGCAAAGCGCGGCAGTGGCAAGCCGCCGGCGCTGGCGTAATCATGAGAACTGAAATTCGCTTCGCTGGTGTAGGTGGACAGGGTTCCGTTCTTGCGAGCACGATACTTGCTGAGGCTGCTGGTGGGTTAGGTGGACAGGAGGCTGTCCAGACGCAATTCTATGAGGCGGCAGTCCGTGATGGTGCGGCTGCGGGGGACATTGTGCTCGGTGACGAGCCTATTACCTTTCCCTGGGTCATTGCCCCTGACTTTTTGATTGCTCAGCACATGGGTGCAATTCGAGCTCATCTAGATCTGGTAAAACCAGAAGGTGTGGTCATTGCAGACACTGTCTACGCGCCGCAAATTCCGGAGACTCCGGCGACTGTTTATCATGCTCCGCTCACTGAGATAGCCGATGCAGTCGGTGTTCGGCGCGTGTCAAACATGGTCGCGTTAGCAGTATTAGCCAAGATATCTGGTGTTGTAACTTTCGACGATTTAGATGCAGCGGTGGTTGCACGGTCGCCATTTGGTAGTGCAACTACTAATCAAGACGCACTGAAACGCGGATTTGATCTGGATATAGACGCACTGAGAGTCGAGACGCCGGTGAACGCCTGACCGTTTTATGCCGCCCCTTAGGGGCGGCATAAAATTGATAGTCGGGATTAGTTCTGTGTCGCCTTCTAAGGTTGGCTAGGCGATTAGCTCCGTTAGTTGGTCGTGAGCTTGAGTGGTTGTGTTGGATGACCCCATTCGCATAATCCTGATGCAATTAATTCCGCATAACGTCTCTGATCTGCAGCACTACCCTGAAGCCATTGCGGCGGCTGCCTCGAAAGTTGCACGAATTGAGCGAGTCATCATTGCATCTATATCGTCTTCTGAGACTCCGTGGTCGCGGAGCCAAGGTAGTTCGACGTTCGAGACACGTAACCAGCATTCAGGGTCGAATGGTCGCGCACCGCCGTCTGGCCGACCTCCGTTAAGGCTATAAGCA